>NZ_JBNGGE010000021.1:0-132386 GCF_049975785.1 Streptomyces sp. WG7 | reverse complement strand
GAGGTGGTGACCAGGTCCCGCAGCGGGTGCCGGGCCAGCACCGCGTCCACCCGGGGCGTCAGCGCCGCCGCCAGCCGTGACGCGGCCGGACGGCCCTCGTCCCGCAGCGCGTCGACGGCGGCGAGCAGTTCACGCCGGTCCTCCCCGCCCGGCACGTTCGCGGCGGCGCGCTCGTACAGCCGGGCGCCCTCCTCCAGTACCAGGTCGGTGTCCAGGCCCGCCGGGATCTTGATCCGCGCGTGGTGCCGCCAGGTGGTGACCGGATCGCCCCACGCCTCCACGGTGTACGACCACCGTCCGGGCTCACCGGCGGTGACGGTGGCGCCCCAGCGGTCGGTGCCCGGGGCCAGTTCCCGCATGGGGGTCCACGGGCCCGGCCGGCCCCGCGGATCTCTGAGGACGACGTTGGCGGCGACCGCGTCGTGTCCCTCGCGGAACACGGTGGCCGATATCTCGAAGGACTCGCCGGTGACGGCCTTGGCGGGCCTGCGTCCCTGCTGGACCACCGGGCGGACGTCCAGGACGGGGATGCGTCCGACGACGCTGGCACCGTCCGCGACGGGTGGCGCGGGGGACGCCGCTTGAGAGGCCGCCGGGGACGCCGCCGGCGAAGTCGCGGGGGGTGCTGACGAGTGGTGCGTGGCGGGCATGACCGCTCCTGTCCGCGTCAACGTGGGTGGGCGGATGACTCTGGGGAGGTGGGTCCTGCGGGGGGTGCGTGCGGGGCGTACCGCAGGAGCCTTCCCACACTCTTCGGGTGGGCAATCCGGCACTTTGTTAACTACTCACGCGTATGTCGACACACGCGACGACCCTGACCGGACACCTTCCCCGCCGGGAGATCGTCACGCCGGTGGTTATTAGCCCGTCCGGCGAGCGACAACGACGCCGTTCAGGCCGAATCGGAGTTCCGAGGGCGAAGGCCCCAGCGTGGGACACATCGCGCCGGTAACGTCGTCGGGGTGAAGGCGATTCGTCGACTGACCGTCCGTCCCGTTCTCCCCGACCCCCTCGGGCCGCTCAGCGATCTGGCCCGGAACCTGCGCTGGTCCTGGCATCCGGAGACCCGCGACCTCTTCCAGTCCGTCGACCCCGGGTGCTGGACCGCGTCCGGCTGCGACCCGGTACGGCTGCTCGGCACCGTCCGGTCCGCACGCCTCGCGGAGCTGGCCGAGGACCGGCGTTTCCTGCGCCGGCTGACCGCGGTGGCCGACGACCTCGACCACTACATGACCGGCGACCGCTGGTACCAGGCGCAGCCCGGCCGACTCCCCGCCGCCGTCGCCTACTTCTCGCCCGAGTTCGGCATCACCGCCGCCCTGCCCCAGTACTCCGGAGGCCTCGGCATCCTGGCCGGCGACCATCTGAAGGCGGCCAGCGACCTGGGCGTGCCGCTCATCGGCGTCGGCCTGCTCTACCGGCACGGCTACTTCCGCCAGTCCCTGACCCGGGACGGCTGGCAGCAGGAGCACTACCCCGTCCTCGACCCGCACGAACTGCCCCTGGCCCTCCTCAGGGAGGCCGACGGCACCCCCGCCCACGTCGCCCTGGCCCTGCCCGGCGGCCGGGAACTGCGCGCCCGCATCTGGCTGGCGCAGGTCGGCCGGGTGCCGCTGCTGATGCTGGACTCGGACGTCGAGGAGAACGACCTCGGCGAACGCGGCGTCACCGACCGGCTCTACGGCGGCGGCAGCGAACACCGGCTCCTCCAGGAGATGCTGCTGGGCATAGGAGGTGTCCGGGCGGTGCGGACGTACTGCCGGCTCACCGGCCACGCCGCGCCGGAGGTGTTCCACACCAACGAGGGCCACGCCGGGTTCCTCGGTCTGGAACGCATCTCCGAACTCTGCGACGAGGGACTGGAGTTCGGCCCCGCGCTGGAGGCGGTCCGGGCCGGCACCGTCTTCACCACGCACACCCCCGTCCCGGCCGGCATCGACCGCTTCGACCGCGAACTGGTCGCCCGGCACTTCGGCCCCGACACCGAGCTCCCGCGCATCGACGTCGAACGCGTCCTGAGGCTCGGCATGGAGACCTACCCGGGCGGCGAGCCCGGCCTCTTCAACATGGCCGTGATGGGCCTGCGCCTGGCCCAGCGCGCCAACGGCGTCTCCCTGCTGCACGGCGGGGTCAGCCGGGAGATGTTCTCCGGCCTGTGGCCCGGCTTCGACGCCGACGAGGTGCCGATCACCTCCGTCACCAACGGAGTGCACGCACCGACCTGGGTCGCCCCGGAGGTCTTCCGGCTCGGCGCCCGGCAGATCGGCGCCCAGCGGGCCGAGGACGCGCTGAGCGTCGGCGACTCGGACCGCTGGGACTCGGTCGCCGACATCCCCGACCAGGACATCTGGGAGCTGCGCCGCACCCTGCGCGAACAGCTCGTCACCGAGGTCCGGGAGCGGCTGCGCGCCTCCTGGCGGCAGCGCGGCGCCGGGGCCGCCGAACTGGGCTGGATCGACGACGTCCTCGACCCCGACGTGCTCACCATCGGCTTCGCGCGGCGCGTCCCGTCGTACAAGCGGCTGACGCTGATGCTGCGCGACCGCGACCGCCTGACGGACCTCCTGCTGCACCCCGAGCGGCCGGTCCAGATCGTCGTCGCGGGCAAGGCGCACCCGGCGGACGACGGCGGCAAGCGGCTGGTGCAGGAGCTGGTGCGGTTCGCGGACGACCCGCGGGTGCGGCACCGGATCGTGTTCCTGCCGGACTACGGCATGGCGATGGCGCAGAAGCTCTACCCGGGCTGCGACATCTGGCTGAACAACCCCCTGCGGCCGCTGGAGGCGTGCGGGACCAGCGGCATGAAGGCGGCGCTCAACGGCTGCCTCAACCTGTCGGTGCTCGACGGCTGGTGGGACGAGTGGTTCCAGCCGGACTTCGGCTGGGCGATCCCCACCGCCGACGGCGCGGGCACCGACCCGGACCGGCGCGACGCCATAGAGGCCAGCGCCCTCTACGACCTGCTGGAGCAGCGGATCACCCCCCGCTTCTACGAGCGGGGCGCGAGCGGGCTGCCCGACCGGTGGATCGAGATGGTCCGCCGGACCCTGAGCCTGCTGGGGCCGAAGGTGCTGGCCGGCCGCATGGTCCGCGAGTACGTCGAACGCCTCTACACCCCGGCGGCCGAGGCGCACCGCGCGATGGACCCGGACTCCGCCCGTGCGCTGGCCGAGTGGAAGACCCGGGTGCGGGCGGCCTGGCCCGGGGTGAGCGTCGACCACGTGGAGACGTCCGCCGCCACCGCCACGGCGGAGCTGGGCTCGACGCTGGGGCTGCGGGTGCGGGTGAACCTCGGGGATCTCGCCCCGGACGACGTCGAGGTGCAGGCGGTCTCCGGCCGGGTGGACTCCGAGGACCGCATCACCGACGCGGCGACGGTGCCGCTGAAACCGGTGGGCGGCCCCGACCTGGAGGGCCGCTGGCTGTACGAGGGCCCGCTCGCCCTGGACCGCACCGGCCCGTTCGGCTACACGGTCCGCGTCCTGCCCGCGCACCGGCTGCTGGCGTCCGGCGCGGAGGCGGGGCTGGTCGCGGTGCCGTCGGACGAGCTGGTTCAGGCGGCGGGGCTGCTGATGCGGTGAGCACCGGAGCGGCGCGGCGCGGGGCGGGCTCAGCGGGTCGGGCTCAGTGGGCCGGGTCCAGCGGGACGGGTCCAGTGGATCGGGCTCAGTCCTCCTCCTCGCCGCCGCCGCTCAACCGCCGCAGGACGCTGCCGCAACGGCGGGCGTAGGCGTGCTGGAAGGCACGGGTGGCCGGTCCGCCGGCCTTGGCGTACCACTTGGCGGGGCGGCTGAAGGCGGTCACGGTCAGCCAGACCGTGCCGTCGCCCGTACGGTCGACCACGAAGGCCTCCTCACCGCACTCGGGATGGCCGGGCAGCGTGCCGTAGGCCCAGCCGGCCCGGCGGGGTTCGTCCAGCGTCCAGACGATCCGGCACGGCGCCTTGATCATCCCGGCGAGGGTGACGGTGACGTCGACGCCGGGCGCGGCGCGCTCCGCGCTCGCGTCGATGCCGACACCCATCTCCCGGTGCATCTCCCAGGTCAGCACGGCCTCGACCGCGCGGCGGAACACCGGTTCGCCCTCACCGAGGCGGGTGCGTACGTGCAGGGGGCGGAAGCCGGGCGGGCAGTGGTCCTGCTCGCGGGTGGCGCCGACGTCGTCGTACGTGAAGGACATGGGCACCAAGAGTAGGGCGGCACCCAGGAACCGTGGGTTCCGGGTGCCGCCGTCCGGCCGTCACCGCGAAGCGGGCCGCGGGCCTACGGGAAGGTGAGGCGCCAGGCGTCGATGTAGCCGGTGTCCTGCCGGCCCACGTCCTGGACGCGCAGCTTCCAGGTGCCGTTCGCCGGTTCGGAGGAGGCGTTGACCGTGTAGGTCTCGTGCACGTCCTCGGCCGGGTCGTAGCCGCTGTTCTTCAGGCGGTACGTCGTCCCGTCCGGCGCGACCAGGTCGATCCGCAGGTCACCGCGCCAGCTGTGCACGATGTCCACGCCCACCCGGAGGTCGCTCGGCGCGTTGCCGGTGCGGCCGGAGACCGTGAGCGAGGAGGTCACCGCCGACCCGTAGTCGGGGATGCTCACGTCGGCGGTGCTCTCGTAGGTCGAGCCGTCGCCGCCACCGCCGTCACCGGGGCGCGCACCGACGTTGATGCCCGCCCACGCGTGCTGGACCGCCGTGTACTCGGCGCTGTCGGTGCCGTAGAGCTCACCGGCGGCGGCGAGGGTGCCGGTGCGGGCGCCCGCGTAGTTGGTGGTCGACGTGAACTTGGTGGTCAGCGCGCGGAACCAGATCTTCTCCGCCTTGGCGCGGCCGATGCCGGTGACCGGGAGGCCGTCCGAGGTGGGCGAGTCGTAGCTGACACCGTTGATGGTCTTGGTGCCGCTGCCCTCGCTCAGCAGGTAGAAGAAGTGGTTGGCCGGGCCGGACGAGTAGTGGACGTCGACGTTGCCGATCCCCGAGTACCAGTAGTCCTTGGACGCGCCGTCCCTGCTGGGCTTGTCCATGTAGCGCAGCGGGGTGCCGTCGCCGTTGATGTCGATCTCCTCGCCGATGAGGTAGTCACCGACGTCGGAGGAGTTGTTCGCGTAGAACTCGACGGCCGCGCCGAAGATGTCGGAGGTGGCCTCGTTCAGCCCGCCGGACTCGCCGCTGTAGTTGAGGCCCGCGGTATTGGAGGTGAGGCCGTGCGTCATCTCGTGCGCGGCCACGTCGATGGAGGTCAGCGGGTTGGCGTTGCCGGCGCCGTCGCCGTACGTCATGCAGAAGCAGCCGTCCGACCAGAAGGCGTTGACGTAGTTGTTGCCGTAGTGGACGCGGGAGTAGGCGCCCACGCCGTCGCCGCGGATCCCGGAGCGGCCCTGGACGTTCTTGTAGTAGTCCCAGGTCAGTGCGGCCCCGTAGTGGGCGTCGGCGGCGGCCGTCTCGGCGTTGGACGCGGCTCCGTTGCCCCAGACGTCGTCGGAGCCGGAGAAGAGCGTGCCGGTGCCGGAGGTGCCCCGGTTGAGGTTGTACGTCTTGTGGTTGCCGCGCGCGGTGTCGGTCAGCGTGTACGACGACCCGGACCGCGCGGTGCCCAGCGTCACCGTGCCGCTGTACAGGGTGTTGCCGGTGCCGTTGTGGACGGCCTGGTACTCGTGGAGCTTGGCGCCGGTGGCGGCGTCGGTGACCACGTGCAGCTCGTTCGGGGTGCCGTCCTCCTGGAGGCCGCCCACGACCGTCTCGTACGCCAGGACCGGGGTGCCGTTCGCCGCCCAGATCACCTTGCGCGGGGCGCGGTCGGCGTCCGGTGCCTCGGCGCCGGCGGCCTTCGCGGCGGACACGGCCTGCGTCTCGGCCTTCGCGGCGGAGATCTTCGGCGTCACCGTGGCCGGCGCGATCGCCTTGGACGTGGCCTTCACGACCCGCTCGGTCTTCCCGGCGTCGGTGGTGACGACCAGGTCGCCGCCGAGGACGGGCAGGCCGTCGTAGGTGCGCTCGTAGCGGGTGTGCACGGTGCCGTCGCGGTCCTTGAGCACGTCGCGGACGACCAGCTTCTCCTTGGCGCCCAGACCCAGCTTGTCGGCGGTCTCGGCCTTGGCGGCGTCGGCGTCGCGTATCAGCTCGGCGCGCTGGGCGGGGGTGAGCTTGACGGACTCGGCGCCCGGAGCGGGGGCCGGACCGGGCGCCGCGGTGGCGGCGCCGGACTGGACCGCCGTGGCGATCAGCGCGGCGACACCGGCCAGGGCGACGGCGGCGGCACGGCGGTGGGTGGTGCGGGACGCGGCGGTGCGGGACGCGGTGTGGGAGGTGCGTCTGTGGGGAGTGCTGCTGCTCAACACTGACTCCTTCTGCGTGGCCGCGGGTCGCGCGGCCAGGGGAGACCGGCCGACGGGTGGGCCGGCCGGGCGGTACTGGTTCGGTACGCAGAAACCACGTGCTAGGAGCTGGCCGCGGCACAGCGCTGGTGGGCGAAGCTGTGGGGGCGCTGTGGAGCGGCCGTGGGAAGAGTGGCAGGAGATCGCGTCTTCTGTCAGGAGCGCGTCAGGAACTTGGCCGGAAATCGTTCGTTGTCCGGGCGTTCACGTTCGATATACGGAAGGGACGCTTCGGGGCGGTGGAACCCGGCCTCGGCAGCCGGCCGGCCGCGACCTCCGGGACCCGTGGTCAGCCATGGGTAGCCAGGCCGCCCCTCAGTCGGCGACCGTCCCCGGCGCCGGCTCCCCGTGCCAGGACCCCCACAGCGCCGCGTACGCCCCGCCGGCCGCGACCAGCTCGTCGTGCGTGCCGAGTTCGGTGATCCGGCCGTCCTCCATCACGGCCACCCGGTCGGCGTCGTGCGCGGTGTGCAGGCGGTGGGCGATGGCGATGACCGTGCGGCCCTCCAGTACGGCGGCCAGGGCGCGCTCGGTGTGCCGGGCCGTCGTCGGGTCCAGCAGGGCGGTGGCCTCGTCCAGGATCAGCGTGTGCGGGTCGGCCAGCACCACGCGGGCCAGGGCGAGCTGCTGGGCCTGCGAGCCGTCCGTGCGGTGACCGCCGGCGCCCAGTTCGGCGCCGAGGCCGTCGGGCAGTTCCCGTACCCACCGCTCGGCGCCCACGGCGGCCAGGGCCGACCACAACCGCTCGTCCGTGGCCGCCGGTTCGGCGATGAGGAGATTGTCGCGGACGGTGCCGAGGAAGACGTGGTGCTCCTGGGTGACCAGCACGACCTGGCGGCGCAGCCGCTCCGGCCCCAGGGCGACCACCGGTACCCCGCCCACCGTCACCGAGCCCTCGGTCGGCGCGTCCACGCCCGCCAGCAGCCGGCTCAGCGTGGTCTTCCCGGCCCCGGACGGCCCGACGACCGCCAGCCGCTCACCCGGCCGCACCGTCAGGTCCACCCCGCGCAGCACCTCGCCGCCCCGGTCGTAGGCGTACCGCACCCCGGACACGTCGATCCGGTCGTCCGCCGGCACCGGCGAGTCGTCGGTCGTCACCCGCGGAGCACGTGCCAGCCCCTCCACCCGGGCGAAGGAGGCACCGCCCGACTGGAGCTGCTCGATCCGCATCAGCACCTCGTCGAGCGGCCCCGCCAGCTGCTGGAGGTACACGGCGCACGACACCACCGCCCCCAGGCTCACCGACCCGTGCGTGTGCAGGACACCGCCGATCAGCAGCACGCCCGCCACGGGGACCACGTACGAGATCTCCACCGCCGGGAAGAACACGCTGCGCAGGTACAGCGTGTGGAAACGGGTGCGCCGCGACTCCTCCAGCGCCCGCCGGTTCGCCGTGACCCGCCGGCCGGCCAGCCGGAACGCCTCCACCGTGCGGGCCCCGGCGACCGTGGCCGTCAGGCTCTCGGCGACCTCCGAGTTGGCCGCGCCCTCGGCGAGATAGCCGGCCCTGGCCCGGCGCAGGTACCAGCGCAGCGCGAACCAGACCGGCGTCAGCCCCAGCACGCCGACCAGGCCGAGCAGCGGGTCGAGCACGAACACGGCGGCGGCCAGGAACAGCGCCTGCACGGAGTTGATCAGCAGCTCCGGTCCCGCGTCGCGCAGCGTCGTGCCGACCGTGGTCACGTCGGCGGTGCCGCGCGTCGTCAGGTCCCCGGTGCCCGCCCGTTCCACCACGGACGCCGGCAGGGCCAGCGCGCGGTCGACGAACCGCTCCCGCACCCGGGCGAGCGTCCGCTCCCCGAAGCGGTGCCCCACGTACCGCGCCCAGCGGGCCAGCAGCAGCTGTGCGAGGGAGCAGAGCAGGATGGCGAGCGCCATCCGGTCCACGGCGCCGACGCCGCCCCCGGCGCGCACCTCGTCGACGATCCGGCCCAGCAGCCACGGGCCCGCGAGTCCGGCCAGGGCGGCCAGCGCGTTCAGGGCGAGGACCAGCGCGAACGAACGCCGGTCGGCGCGCACCAGGTGGGCCGCCGCCCGGCGGACGCCGGCGCGCTCGGCGACGGGGAGGTGTCCGTCGGACGTCACCGGGCCCCCTCGTCGTCCCTGGAGACCAGTGCCCGGTACCCCGGCTCGGCGGCCAGGAGCTCGCGGTGGGTGCCGGTGGCGACGACCTTGCCGTCGACCAGGTGGTGCACGACGTCCGCCCGGTCGAGCACGAGGGGGGAGGTGCAGGCCACCACGGTCGTGCGGCCCTCGCGGGCGTCGCGGAGGCGGTGAGCGACGGTGGCCTCCGTGTGGGCGTCCAGCGCGGAGGTCGGCTCGACGGCGAGCAGGACCTCGGGGTCGGCGAGCAGGGCGCGGGCCAGTCGGACGCGTTGGCGTTGGCCGCCGGAGAGGGTGCGGCCCTGGGCCGCGATCCCGGTCTCGACGCCGTCGGGGAGGGACTGGACGAGGTCTTCGGCCGCGGCGGAATGGAGGGCGTGAGTGACAGACGCGTCCGCGGGTGCCCCGGTGTGCCGTCGCGCGGCCGCGGGTTCGGTGTGGCCGGTCGCGCCCACGCGGCGGAACCGCACGTCGGTACCGCCCGTGCCCCCGAGCGGCGTCTGCTGAGCGCCCATCGGGCGGAACCGCACGTCGGTACCGCCCGCGCCCCCGATCGGCGTCTGCTGAGCGCCCATCACCTCGCGCAGGGTGCCCGCGAAGAGGTCGGCCTCCGCCTCCGCGACCAGGATGCGGGCGCGGATCTGGGCGAGCGGTACCTCGGACAGCGGGACGTCTCCCCAGGTCACCTCGGAGGGGGCGTAGCGGCCGAGGCGGTCGATCAGCTCGGCGGCGTCCGCGGGCCGGGCGCCGGCCAGGGCGGTCAGCCGGCCCGGCAGGATCCGGGCCCCGGAGGCCGGGTCGTACAGCACCGAGGACTCGGCGGGGGCGTCGCGGGTGCCGGTGTCCGGCTCCGGTTCCAGGCGCAGGAACGCCACCACCCGGCGGGCGGCCACCACACCCCGGCTGAGCTGGTGACCCATCTCGATCAGGAACGCCACCGGCCAGCCCAGCGCCACCACGTACCCGTACACCGACACCAGCTCGCCCACGCTGATGTGCCCCCGCACGGCCTGCCGGGCGCCCAGCCAGGTCACCAGCGCCAGGAAGAGCATCGGCAGGCCCACCCCGAGGGCCTGGATCCAGCTGGTCACCGCCCCGACCCGGTACCCCTGCTCGCGCAGCCGCCCCGAGTCCCGGCGGAAGGCGTCCGAGACCAGGTCCTTGCCGCCCAAGCCGTTCAGCACCCGCAGCCCGCCCGCGAGGTCGCCGATCCGCGCGGTCAGCACGGACTGCCGCTCCCGGTACTCGGTCTCCCTGCCCTGCAACCGCCCCATGAGCGGCCCGAGCACCACGCCGAGCAGCGGCACCCCGAGCAGCACCACCAGGGCGAGCCGCGTCGACACCGACAGCAGCAGCCCGCCGACGGCCGCGTACGCGACGACCGCTCCGACGCCGGGCCCCACGGCCGTCAGAGAGGTGCTGATGGTCTGCACGTCGCCCACCCCGATGGTGACGACCTCCCCGGCCCCCACCTGCCGGCGCAGCGCCGCACCGAGCCGCGTGGCGTGCCCGACGACCACCTTGACCGTGCGGAAGTTGGCGTCCATCCGCACCCGCGTCATCGTGCGGTGCCGCAGGACACCCAGCCAGGCGTTGACCGCCCCGACGGCGACCAGCGCGCCCGTCCAGCCCGCCAGCGCGCCCGTGTCACCGGGCGTCAGGCCGTGGTCGACCGCCCGCGCCATCAGGTACGGCGTCGCCGCCAGCAGCACCATCCAGACACTGGCCAGCACCGCCCCCGCCAGACAGCGCGGCCACTGCCGGCGCACCAGCCACGACAGGTACCGCCAGCCGCCCCGGCGGTCCGGCGGACCCGGATCCTCGTACGCGTCGACCACCGTCGCCCTCCCCCGAAGACCCGCCCTCACGCCAGACTGTCCCGCCACGCCCGGTGCAGATCCGCGAACCGGCCCTGCCCGGCGATCAGATCGGCCGGCGCTCCGTCCTCGACGATGCGGCCGTCCTCCATCACCAGCACCCGGTCGGCGATCTCCACGGTGGACAGCCGGTGCGCGATCACCACCGCCGTACGGCCCTTCAGCACCGTCGCCATCGCCCGCTGCACCGCCCGCTCACCGGGGACGTCCAGCGAGCTGGTCGCCTCGTCCAGGATCAGCACCGCCGGGTCCGCGAGCAACGCGCGGGCGAACGCCACGAGCTGCCGCTGCCCGGCGGAGATCCGGCCGCCGCGCTTGCGGACGTCGGTGTCGTAGCCGTCGGGCAGCGCGGCGATGAAGTCGTGGGCGCCGATCGCCTTCGCGGCCCGCTCGATCTCCTCCCGCGTCGCCTCCGGACGGCCGATGGCGATGTTCTCGGCGACCGTGCCGGAGAACAGGAACGCCTCCTGCGTCACCATCACCACCCCGCGCCGCAGTTCGGGCACGGCCAGGTCGCGCAGGTCGGTGCCGTCCAGCAGGACCCGGCCGTCGGAGGCGTCGTAGAACCGGGCGAGCAGCTTGGCCAGCGTCGACTTGCCGGCACCCGTCGAGCCGACCACGGCGACGGTCTGCCCGGCCGGGATCGTCAGGTCGAAGCGGGGCAGCACCTCGCCGCCGGTGCGGTAGCCGAAGCGGACCGAGTCGAAGACGACCTCGCGGCCCGGGTGCTCCGACTCCAGGGGCGGCAGCTCCTTCGGCGCGGCCGGCTCCGGCACCGACGGCGTCTGCGCCAGCAGCCCGGCGATCTTCTCCAGCGAGGCCGCCGCCGACTGGTAGGAGTTCAGGAACATGCCGAGCCGGTCGATCGGGTCGTACAGCCGGCGCAGGTACAGCACGGCCGCCGCCAGCACGCCGAGCGCCAGCGTGCCGTCCGCGACCCGGTAGGCGCCCCACAGCACGATGCCCGCGACGGCCGTGTTGGCGACCAGCCGCGATCCGACGACGTAACGGGCCATCTCCAGCAGCGCGTCGCCGTTCGTCCGCTCGTGGCGCCGGTTCAGTACGGCGAAGTCGGCGTCGTTGGCGGCCTCGCGGCGGAAGGCGCGCACCGGCCGGATGCCGTTCATCGTCTCCACGAACTTCACGATCACCGCCGCGATCGCCGTGGACCGCTGCCGGTACACCCGCCCCGCGCGCCGCCGGTACAGCCGCACCAGCCCGTACAACGGCACGAACGACGCCACCGCGACCGCGCCGAGCCCCAGGTCCAGCCAGAGCAGCAGCACCGAGATGTAGACGAAGGAGAGGATGACCGTCACCAGCTCCTGCAGGCCCTCGTCGAGCAGTTCGCGCAGCGACTCCACGTCCGTGGTGGAGCGGGAGATGAGCCGGCCCGAGGTGTAGCGCTCGTGGAAGTCGACGCTGAGCGCCTGGGCGTGGCGGAAGATCCGGCCGCGCAGGTCCAGCAGCACGTCCTGGCTGACGCGGGCCGCGGTGGCGATGAACGCGTACTGCAGCCCGCCCGCGCCCAGTGAGCAGAGCAGGTAGCCGGCGCCGACCGCGATCAGCGGACCGTGGGCGTCGTCCCGCAGCGCCGGTACGGCGTGGTCGATGGCGTACGCGACCAGCAACGGGCCCGCCTGCACCGCCGCCTGCTGGAGCAGCAGGAGGAACGTGGTGAGGGCGACGCGGGCCTTCATGGGCGCCAGCAGGGAGCGCAGCAGGGCGCCGGTCGCGCCCGGCGGGCTGGGCAGGACGTCCCGGTCGAAGACGTCGTCGGCCGTGCGGCTCCCGGACCCGGCCGCCGGGTCGCCGTCCTCCGGTCGCTCCCGGTCCGGCGCGGTGGCCGTGGGCGCGGTCATCGGCCGTCTCCTTCCCGCAAGTCGTCCCCGGATTCCCCGGGCCGGTCGTGCCCGGACATCAGATGGGCGTACTCGGCGTTGGTGCGCAGCAGTTCCTGGTGGGTGCCGACGGCGGCGACACGGCCGCCCGAGAGTAGCGCCACGCGGTCGGCCAGCAGGACCGTGGAGGGGCGGTGAGCCACGATCAGCGCGGTCGTGTCCGCGAGGACCTGCCGCAGCGCGGCCTCCACGGCGGCCTCCGTGTGCACGTCCAGCGCGGACAGCGGGTCGTCCAGGACGAGGAACCTCGGTCCGCCGACCACCGCCCGGGCGAGCGCGAGACGCTGCCGCTGGCCGCCGGAGAGGCTGAGGCCCTGCTCGCCGACCTGGGTGCCGGTGCCCTGGGGGAGGGCGTGCACGAAGTCGGCCTGCGCGACGGCGAGAGCCCGCCCCAGCTCCTCGTCGCCGGCGCCTTCACCGGCCCCCATCAGTACGTTCTCGCCGACGGTCGCCGAGAAGAGCGTGGGCTCCTCGAAGGCCACGGCGACCATGGAGCGCAGCTCCTCGCGGGGCAGGGCGGTGATGTCCTCGCCGTCCAGCGTGATCCGCCCGGAGGTCACCTCGTGCAGGCGGGGGACGAGCGCGGTGAGCGTCGTCTTCCCGCTGCCGGTGGCTCCGACCAGTGCCATCGACTCGCCGGGGCGGATGTGCAGGTCGACGCGGTCGAGGAGGGGCGGGGAGCCGGGGGGCGCGTCGGGATACCGGAAGCTGACGTTCTCGAACCGCAGGCCACCGCCGTGACGGGCGCCGGTACCGGTACCGGCGCGGGTGCCGGTACCGGCACGGGACGGCGCGGCCGCCCCGGTCTCGACCTCCGCGTCCATCACCTCGAAGTACCGGTCCGTGGCCGTGGCCGCCTCCTGACTCATCGCCAGCAGGAAGCCGATCGACTCGACGGGCCACCGCAGCGCCAGCGCCGTGGACAGGAACGCCACCAGCGTCCCCGCCGACAGCGACCCGTCCGCCACCTGCACCGTGCCCACCACCAGGGCCGCCCCGATCGCCAGCTCCGGCAGTGTCACGATGACCGCCCAGATGGCCGCCAGCAGCCGCGCCTTGCGCAGCTCCGTCCCCCGCAGCGTGTGCGACAGCTCGTGGAAGGCCCGCGCCTGACTGCGGTGCCGGCCGAAGCCCTTGATGATCCGGACGCCGAGCACGCTCTCCTCGACCACGGTCGTCAGATCCCCGACCTGGTCCTGCGCGCGCCGCGCCACCGCGGAGTACTTCTTCTCGAAGATCCCGCACGTGATCATCACGGGAACGGCGGGTCCCAGGATCACCAGCCCCAGCGTCCAGTCCTGCACCAGCATGATGCCCACGCCGACCAGGATCGTCACTCCGTTGACCAGCAGGAACGTCAACGGGAAGGCGAGGAACATGCGCAGCAGCATCAGGTCGGTCGTCCCGCGCGACAGCAACTGACCCGAGGCCCACCGGTCGTGGAAGGCCACCGGCAGCCGCTGCAGGTGCCGGTACAGGTCCGCCCGCATCCCCGCCTCGACCCCGGCCAGCGGCCGGGCCACCAGCCACCGCCGCAGCCCGAACAGCAGCGCCTCCGCCAGCCCGAGGAGCAGCAGGTACAGCGCCCCGAGCCACACGCCGGCCGGATCGCGGTCGGCGACCGGCCCGTCCACCATCCACTTCAGGACGAGCGGGATCACCAGCCCCACGCAGGAGGCGAGGGTCCCCACGCACGCGGCGGCCCCCAACCGGCCCCGCACGGGCCGCACGTAGGGCCACAGCCGCAGAAGTGCGCGTACGGTGGAACGGCCTCCGGCGGGATCCGGCGCGGGATCCGCAGCGAGGTCCTCGGTGGGTGCAGGTGTCGTGGGCATCAGCAGCGAGACTACGGTTCGCCACTGACACTGCCCACCGGGTTTTCTGGCTCACCGGGGTCGTACGGGGGCATCGACCGATCGGCTGATGCGCCTTCGAGCGCGACGGCCGATGTGCCGCACGCCCGTGTCCCGGGACGCTGGTGCCATGCCCGTCATCGAAGTCACCGACCTGCGCAAGTCCTACGGCGATCACCCCGCCGTCGACGGTGTGTCGTTCGCCGTCGAGGAGGGCGAGATCTTCGGGATCCTCGGCCCGAACGGCGCCGGCAAGACCACCACCGTCGAGTGCGTCGAGGGTCTGCGCGTCCCCGACGCGGGCCGCGTCCGCGTCACCGGCCTCGACCCCGTCGCCGACCACGACGAGGTCACCCGGGTCCTGGGCGCCCAGCTCCAGCAGAGCGCGCTCCAGCCCAAACTCACCGTCCGCGAGGCCCTGGAGCTGTACGCCGCCTTCTACCCCGCACCCGTCGACTGGCGCCCGCTCGCCGAACGCCTCGGTCTCACCCCGAAGCTGAACACCCGGTTCGCCAAGCTCTCCGGCGGCCAGAAGCAGCGCCTGTCCATCGCGCTCGCCCTGATCGGCGACCCGCGGATCGTGGTGCTGGACGAGCTGACGACCGGCCTCGACCCGCGCGCCCGGCGCGACACCTGGCAGCTCATCGAGGACATCCGCGCCGGCGGCGTCACCGTCCTGCTGGTCACCCACTTCATGGAGGAGGCGCAGCGCCTCTGCGACCGCATCGCGGTGATCGACAAGGGGCGGGTGGCCGCCCTGGACACCCCGGCCGGGCTGATCCGCCGGTCGGCGGGCGCCACCGTCATCAGCTTCACGCCGTCCGCCCCGCTGGACGACCACGACCTCAACGCGCTGCCGGAACTCGCCTCGGTCGACCACAAGGACGGCCGCGTCACCCTGTCCGGCACCGACGAGACGGTCAACGCCGTCATCACCCTCCTCGCCCGCACCCGCGTCACGGCCCACCAGCTGCGCGTCACCGACGCCACGCTGGACGACGCCTTCCTGGACCTCACGGAGGCCACGGCATGAGCACCGACATCCTCAACACCGCCGTACTGAAGGCCGAGATCCGTCTCTTCGGGCGCGAACCGGGCGGCGTCTTCTGGATCCTGCTCTTCCCCACCCTGCTCCTGGTCATCCTGGGTTCCATCCCGTCCTTCCGCGAGGCCGACCCGAACCTCGGCGGCCTGCGGCCGGTCGACGCCTATGTGCCGGTGGCCGTCCTCCTCGGGCTGATCGTCGGCGGGCTGCAGGGCATGCCGCCGACGATCGCCGGCTACCGGGAGAACGGCATCCTGCGCCGGATGTCCACCACGCCGGTACGTCCCTCCGCCCTGCTGACGGCGCAGATGCTGGTGCTCGGCGCTGCCGCGCTGCTGTCCTCCCTGGTCGCCCTCGCGGTCGGCCGGCTCGCCTTCGACGTGTCGCTGCCGGGGCAGCCGCTCGGCTACCTCCTCGCCCTGCTGCTCGCCCTGTTCGCCTCCCTCGCGCTGGGGGCCCTGCTCGCCGCCCTGTCCCGCACGACGAAGATCGCCACCGCGATCGGGTCGACCGCGCTCTTCCCCACCATGTTCTGCGCGGGCGTGTGGCTGCCGGTGGAGGCCATGCCGGACCTGCTGGCCGACATCGTCGGCTGGACCCCGTTCGGCGCCGCCGCGCAGGCCCTGAACGACGCCGCGGCGGGCGACTGGCCGGACTGGAGCCACCTCGGCGTGCTCGCGGTCTGGACGGTGCTGCTCACCGCGGCGGCCTCGCGCTGGTTCCGCTGGGAATGAGCACGTGGAGCGGGTGCGCGGGTGTGGCCGACAATGACGCCATGACGGAGACCACGGTGCTCGACGAGCGGTGGGAGGTGTTCGACCGCTGGGGGCCGTACGGACTCCTGGTACTGAGCACCCTGATCGCCTGGGCGGCCGCCGACCCGCTCGGCATGAGCACCCGTGAGCGATGGGCATGCGGCGTCCTGGTCGTCGCCGCCGTCGTTCTCGAGCTGCGGTGGAACAGGGTGGTGCGTACCCGGCCCGGACCGTCCACGGCGGGCGTGCGGCACTACTTCCTCCGCTGGGCGATCGGGTTCGCCCTCACCTGGGCGAACCCGTTGTTCGCGTTCTACGCGGTCCTCGGCTACTTCAGCACCGAGCGCCTGCTTCCGCGCCACCTGCGCAAGGCCGGCCTGTTCGCCACCGCCGTGACCCTCGCGGGTTCCCAGTCCGGCGGAATGCCGCCGAGCGAGCAACTGGGCTGGGTGCTCTTCGGTGCCCTCCTCGCGGCCAACAGCGTGCTGGTCCTCCTGTTCGGCCACTTCGCCGACCTGGAGGAGGCCCGCGGTCAGGCACGGCTGAAGACCATCACCGAACTGGAGCGCACCAACACCGCGTTGCAGCAGGCCCTCGACGAGAACGCCGCCCTGCACGCCCAGCTCCTCGTCCAGGCCCGGGAAGCCGGGGTCGCCGACGAGCGCCGCCGGCTGGCCGCGGAGATCCACGACACCCTCGCGCAGGGCCTGACCGGCATCATCGCCCAGCTCCAGGTCGTCGCGAACACGCCGGACGCGGACCTGGCACGCGCGCACACGGACCGGGCCCTCGCCCTGGCCCGGCACAGCCTGGGCGAGGCCCGCCGCTCCGTGCACAACCTCTCCCCGGTCGCCCTGGCCGACGACGGGCTGCCGGACGCGCTGAAGAAGACGGTGACGGAGTGGGGCGAGCGCGCGGGCGTCCAGGCCCGCTTCACCGTCACCGGCACCGCCGAGCAGCTCCACGACGAGGTGGCGGCCACCCTCCTGCGCATAGCCCAGGAGGCGCTGTCCAACACCGCCCGGCACGCCGCCGCAGGCCGGGTCGGCGTCACCCTCTCCTACATGGGCGACGAGGTCACCCTCGACATCCGCGACGACGGCCGGGGCTTCGATCCGCTCGCCCTCTCCGCACGCACCCGCGCCGGCGGCTTCGGCCTCGACGGCATGCGGGCCCGCGCCGAGCGCATCGCCGGTTCGCTCACCGTCGAGGCGGAACCCGGCCAGGGCACGGCCGTCTCGGCTCGCGTACCGTTGGTCCGCCATGACCGATGACGCCGTGATCTCCCTCCTCATCGTCGACGACCACCCCGTCGTACGCGACGGCCTGCGCGGCATGTTCGAGTCCGCGCCCGGCTTCCGCGTCCTCGGCGAGGCCGCGAACGGCGTCGAGGCGCTGGAGCGGGCCGCCGCACTCGACCCGGACGTGATCCTCATGGACCTGCGGATGCCGGGCGGCTCGGGCGTGGACGCCATCCGCGAACTGGCCCGGCGCGGCGCCCGCGCCCAGGTCCTCGTGCTGACCACGTACGACACCGACTCCGACACGCTGCCCGCGATCGAGGCCGGCGCGACCGGCTACCTCCTCAAGGACGCGCCTCGCGACGAGCTGTTCACCGCGGTCCGCGCGGCGGCCGAGGGACGCACCGTCCTCTCCCCGGCCGTCGCCACCCGCCTGGTCTCCGCGGTCCGCACCCCCAGGGCGCCCGGCGGCGAACCCCTGTCCGCCCGTGAGCGCGAGGTGCTCGCCCTGGTCGCGCGGGGCACCTCCAACAAGGAGATCGCCCGTGAACTGTTCATCAGCGAGGCGACCGTGAAGACCCACCTCACCCACCTCTACGCCAAGCTCGGTGTCAACGACCGCGCGGCGGCGGTGGCGGTGGGCTACGACCGGGGCATCCTCGGCTAGGACCCCGCACGGGGTCCTCGACCGACACGCAACAGCAGCACCGCCCGCGCCGGCACCGTGATCTCCGCCCCCGCCGGGTGCGTCCCGCCCGGTGCCTCCGCCTGCCGCTCCCGGCTGGTGTCGACGACCACCTCGTACCGCTCCGCCCACGGCGCCCCCGGGAGCACGAAGCCGGTCGGCCGGTCGCCGGCGTGCAGGACGGCCAGGAAGCTGTCGTCGACGATCGGGGCGCCGCGCTCGTCACGGCCCGGAATGTCCCGGCCGGACAGGTACATGCCGAGCGTGGCGGCGGGGGCGTACCAGTCCCGCTCCGTCATCTCCGCGCCCAGGGCGGTGAACCAGGCGAGGTCGCGCAGGCCGTCCGCGGAGTGCGCACGGCCGGAGAAGAAGGCCCGGCGGCGCAGCACCGGGTGCCGGTGGCGCAGCGCGATCAGCCGGGAGGTCAGCTCGAACAGGGGCTTCCACTCCGGGTCGTCCAGCAGGCTCCAGTCCACCCAGCTGATCTCGTTGTCCTGGCAGTAGGCGTTGTTGCTGCCGCGCTGGGTGCGGCCCATCTCGTCGCCCGCGACCAGCATCGGCACGCCGGTCGACAGCAGCAGCGTGGTCAGCAGGTTGCGCAGCTGGCGCCGCCGGAGCGCGCGTACGTCCTCGTCGTCCGTCTCTCCCTCGGTGCCGCAGTTCCAGGACCGGTTGTCGTCGGTGCCGTCCCGGTTGCCCTCGCCGTTGGCCTCGTTGTGCTTGCGCTCGTACGACACCAGATCCCGGAGGGTGAAGCCGTCGTGCGCGGTGACGAAGTTGACCGAGGCGTACGGCCGCCGCCCGCCCCACGCGTACAGGTCGCTGGAGCCCGACAGGCGGTAGCCCATCTCCCGCACGTCCGGCAGCGCGTGCCGCCAGAAGTCCCGCACGGAGTTGCGGTAGCGGTCGTTCCACTCCGTCCACAGCGGCGGGAACGCGCCCACCTGGTAGCCGCCCGAGCCGACGTCCCACGGCTCGGCGATCAGCTTCACCCGCCGCAGCACCGGGTCCTGCGCGATCACCGCGAGGAACGGGGACAGCATGTCGACGTCGTGCATGGAGCGGGCCAGCGCCGCCGCCAGGTCGAAGCGGAAGCCGTCCACGCCCATCTCCGTCACCCAGTACCGCAGCGAGTCGGTGATCAGGCGCAGCACGTGCGGCTGGACGACGTGCAGGGTGTTGCCGCAGCCGGTGTAGTCGGCGTACCGGCGCGCGTCGGACTGGAGGCGGTAGTAGCCGCGGTTGTCGATGCCCTTCAGGGAGAGCGTCGGGCCCAGCTCGCCCGCCTCCGCCGTGTGGTTGTAGACCACGTCGAGGATGACCTCGATGCCCGCCGCGTGCAGCGCGCGCACCATCCGTTTGAACTCGCCGACCTGCTCGCCGGTGGTGCCGGAGGCGGCGTAGGCGGCGTGCGGGGCGAAGTAGCCGATCGAGTTGTAGCCCCAGTAGTTCTTCAGGCCGCGCTCCAGCAGATGGCTCTCGTGCGCGAACTGGTGCACCGGCAGCAGCTCCACCGCCGTCACGCCCAGCCGCGTCAGGTGCTCGACCGCCGCCGGATGCGCCAGACCGGCGTACGTGCCGCGCAGCTCGGGCGGGATGTCCGGGTGGAGCTTGGTGAAGCCGCGCACATGGAGCTCGTAGATGACGGAGTCCGCCCACGGCGTCTTCGGCCGCCGGTCGTACGTCCATTCGTCGTCGGGGCCGCCGTCGTGGACGACGACGCCCTTCGGGACGTACGGCGCCGAGTCCCGGTCGTCGCGCACGGTGTCCGCCACATGCTGCTCGGGCCAGTCCCGCACATGCCCGTACACCTGGGGCGGCAGCGCGAAGTCGCCGTCGACCGCGCGCGCGTAGGGGTCGAGCAGCAGCTTCGCCGGGTTCCAGCGGGCGCCGGTCCACGGGTCCCAGCGGCCCCGCACCCGGAAGCCGTACCGCTGCCCGGGCCCCACGCCCGGCACGAAGCCGTGCCAGATCTCGTGCGTCAGCTCGGTCAGCCGTACCCGGCTCTCCACCCCCCGTTCGTCGAACAGGCAGAGCTCCACCCCCTCCGCCCCGCCCGCCCACAGCGCGAAATTGGTCCCCGCCACCTGGCCCGGCCCGGTCCGGAACCGGGCGCCCAGCGGCACCGGGGTGCCCGGCCAGGCCGGCACGGCGGGCGGCGGCGCGGCACGCCGCGCGCCGTTGACCACGACGGCGGGCTGCCCGTCCTCGGCGGCCGGCTTCCCGGCCACCGCCTCCTGCTCGGCTGCGCTGGACACCTGTCAGCCTCCTGCGGCTCGTGGAACGACGTGCCTCAGACGGGAAGACGGGAAAAGGGCGCGCGGTGTCCCGACCGCCGCACCCTGTCGCGTCGTCCTCCCCACAGTTCTGCCCACCGCATGGCTCGCACTCACGTTTCCCCAGGGCGGACCGGTCGTTACGGGTGGATGTGAGGCACGTACATGGGCGCGCACGGCGCGCGGGGGCCGCTCTGGCCGCCGTACTGACATGGGCAGGACTGCTGGCCGGGGCCGCCGGATGCACCTCGGACGGCGGTGTCGGAGGCGGCATCGGCGGGGTCTTCGGCAAACCCCCCGCCGAGGAGGTCATCCGCATCACCCCGGACGACGGCAGCAAAGCCGTCCGGCCGGAGAAGAAGCTGTCGGTCCGGGTGCCCGACGGGCGGCTGGAGTCGGTGAGGGTCGTCAAGTCCCAGGACGCGCAGGAGACACCGGTGCCCGGCCGGATCTCCCGCGACGGTCTGCGCTGGGAACCCCACGACGCCCGGCTGGCGCTGGCCGCGAAGTACACCGTCGACGCCGTCGCCCTGGACGGCCACGGGCGCCGTTCCGCCCGGCACGCCACCTTCACCACCTACGTCCCCGAGGAACGCTTCATCGGGTACGTCGGCCCCGAGAACCGCTCGGTCGTCGGCACCGGCATGATCGTCTCACTGGAGTTCAGCCGGGAGATCACCGACCGCGCCGCCGTCGAACGCGCCGTCTCGGTGACCGCGAAGCCCGCCACCGAGATCCGCCCCCACTGGTTCGGCAAGGACCGCCTCGACTTCCGCCCGAAGGAATACTGGAAACCCGGCACCGAGGTCACCGTCGACCTGCGCCTGCGCGACGTCGAGGGCGCGCCGGGGGTCTACGGGCTCCAGCACAAGAAGCTCTCCTTCACCGTCGGCCGCAGCCAGGTCTCGCTCGTCGACGCGGCCGCGCGGACCATGCAGGTGCGCCGGGACGGCACGCTGCTGGCCACCGTGCCGATCACGGCGGGGGCGCCGGCGACCCCCACCTACAACGGCAAGATGGTGATCACCGAGATGCTCGACGTCACCCGCATGAACAGCCGCACGGTCGGCTTCGGCGGCGAGTACGACATCCCCGACGTCCCGCACGCCATCCGCCTGACCAGCTCCGGCACCTTCCTGCACGGCAACTACTGGGCGCCCGAGGACACCTTCGGCCGGGCCAACGTCAGCCACGGCTGCGTCGGGCTGCGCGACGTGAAGGGCGGCGGTTCCGACACCCCGGCGGGCTGGTTCTTCGACCGCAGCCTGATCGGCGACGTCGTCGAGGTGGTCCACAGCAAGGACAAGAAGGTCGCCCCCGACAACGGCCTCGGGGGCTGGAACATGAACTGGGAGAAGTGGAAGGCGGGCAGCGCGGTGAAGTGACGCCGGCCCGTTTCCGGCACCCGGCCGCCAACTCGGTACGGAACGGTGACAATTCCACTGTCCCCTACGCCCCTGGCCTGCGGTTACGATGCGCCGGTGCGCGCGCGGGCGCACTGGGGCGCGGGCCCGATCAGGCCCGGCGAGGGGAGACAAGTTGAACGTGCGTCCGATATCGAGGACGGCGTCGGCCGGCATCCGGGGGCGGGGCGGCAAGGGACGCGGCAGGGCACTGCCGGCGCTGGCACTGGGCGTGCTGCTGACGGTCACCGCGTGCGGCGGCGGAGGGTCCGGCTCGGGAGCCGGTGCGGGGGACGGCGGCAAGAACGCCAAGGACTCCACCGCGGCGCAGAGCAAGCAGTCCGAGGCCGTCGTCACCGTCACCCCGGAGGACGGGGCCACGGCCGTCGACACCAGCGGCGCCCTCAAGGTCGGCGCCGCTAAGGGCAGGCTGACCGAGGTCGTGGTCAAGGACGCCAAGGGCGCGAAGGTCGACGGAGAGATATCCGGGGACGGCGCCACCTGGACGCCGTCCACCCACCTGGCCGCCGCCACGGCCTACACCGTGCACGCGGTCGCCAAGGACTCCGAGGGCCGCACGGCCGCCGAGGACTCCCGCTTCACCACGCTGACGCCGAAGAACACCTTCATGGGCACCTTCACACCGGAGGACGGCTCGAAGGTCGGCGTCGGGATGCCGTTCTCGATCCGCTTCACCCGGGGCATCACCAACCCCGAGGACGTCGAGAAGGCCATCCGCATCAAGACCGAGCCGGCCGTCGAGGTCGCGGGCCACTGGTTCGGCAACGACCGCCTCGACTTCCGCCCGGAGAAGTACTGGAAGCCCGGCACCAAGGTCACCGTCGACCTCAACCTCGACGGCGTCGAGGGCCGTGACGGCGTCTACGGCAAGCAGGCCAAGACCGTCTCCTTCACCGTCGGCCGCAGCCAGGTCTCCGTCGTCGACGCCAAGAAGCTCACGATGCAGGTCGTCCGGGACGGCAAGACCGTCAAGACCATCCCCGTCACCACCGGCGCGCCCGGCTACGAGACCTGGAACGGCCAGATGGTCATCACCGAGCGGCTCCCCGTCACCCGGATGAACGGCGAGACGGTCGGCTACGGCGGCGAGTACGACATCAAGGACGTCCCGCACGCCATGCGCCTGTCCACCTCCGGCACCTTCATCCACGGCAACTACTGGGGCGGCGACGCCTTCGGCAACCGCAACGCCAGCCACGGCTGCATCGGCCTGCGCGACGTGCGCGGCGGCTGGGACGAGAAGGCGCCGGGCGCCTGGTTCTTCGAGAACTCGCTCATCGGCGACGTGGTCGTCGTGAAGAACTCCAACGACGCGACCATCGCCCCGGACAACGGCCTCAACGGCTGGAACATGTCCTGGGAGAAGTGGAAGGCGTAGCCCCGCCCGCGTACGGCCCCGGTGTCCGCGATCCTCGATGTGAGGTACGGCACCGGGGCCGTTCCCGTTAGCCGCCGTTAACCTGCTGGCATGACCGTACATCTCGAAGTCGCGGACGGCGTCGGCACGCTGCGCCTGGACCGTCCGCCCATGAACGCGCTGGACATCGCCACGCAGGACCGGCTCAAGGAGCTCGCCGAGGAGGCCACCCGCCGCGAGGACGTACGCGCCGTGGTGATCCACGGCGGCGAGAAGGTGTTCGCGGCGGGCGCGGACATCAAGGAGATGCAGGCGATGGACCACGCGGCGATGATCGTGCGCGCCCGGGCCCTGCAGGACTCCTTCACGGCGGTGGCCCGCATCCCCAAGCCGGTGGTCGCGGCGGTGACCGGGTACGCGCTGGGCGGCGGCTGCGAACTCGCGCTCTGCGCCGACTTCCGCGTCGCCGGGGAGAACGCCAAGCTGGGCCAGCCCGAGATCCTGCTCGGCCTGATCCCCGGCGCGGGCGGCACCCAGCGGCTGTCCCGGCTGGTCGGCCCCTCCAAGGCCAAGGACCTCATCTTCACCGGCCGCCAGGTGCGGGCCGACGAGGCGCTCGCGCTCGGACTGGTGGACCGGGTGGTGCCGGCCGCCGAGGTCTACGAGCAGGCGCACGCGTGGGCCGCGCGGCTCGCGAAGGGGCCCGCGATCGCGCTGCGCGCGGCGAAGGAGGCGATCGACACGGGACTGGAGACGGACATCGAGACCGGCCTCGCCGTCGAGCGCAACTGGTTCGCGGGTCTGTTCGCCACCGAGGACCGCGAACGCGGGATGCGCAGCTTCGTGGAAGAGGGGCCCGGGAAGGCCGAGTTCCTCTGAAGTTCGCCCGAACTGCTTGTGGTTGACGCGGCGTGTGATGCCAGGTCCCTCGATAGGGCGGTTTAGGTCAGCCCTGACACACCATTGGGCGAGTCCTGTCGAGGGGGCCCGCGCTTCGTCTCCGACCGAGCCGTCCGCGCAGGTCAGCCGGGTTTTCTCCGGCTCTGAAATGCCTTCGGCATATGCCGAACGACTGTTGCCGGGACGCGGCTCCGCAGGGGCGTATTCCCCGGGAACGGCCCCGGAGCCCTCTGGGGGCGGCCATGATGGGGGGCATGGCGGGGCTGGATGGTACGGAACAGCCGCGGGGAGCCGGACGGGCGACCGCGGCGCGTTGGTCGCCGGCGGTCGAGGACGAACGCGCAGTCAAGGCACTGGAGTTGTTCGGCAATCCGACGGAGTGCGAGGTTCCGTTACCGTCCCGCCCCGAGTCCGCCGCCACCGCCCGCCGACTGGCCCAGGTCGTGGCCCTTCGCCAGTGGAACCTCGGCCCCAAGGTCACGGAGGACACCGTCCTGCTCGTCTCCGAACTGGTCGGCAACGCCGTACGCCACACCGGCGCCCGCGTCTTCGGACTGCACATGCGCCGCCGCCCCGGCTGGATCCGCGTCGAGGTCCGCGACCCCTCCCGGGGGCTGCCGTGCCTGATGCCGGTGCAGGAGACGGACATCAGCGGACGGGGCCTGTTCCTCGTCGACAAGCTGTCCGACCGGTGGGGCGTCGATCTGCTGCCGCGCGGGAAGACGACCTGGTTCGAGATGCGGGTGACGGACCGCTGAGGGCCCGTCTGCCCCTCGGCGCAACCCCGTTCGGCGGACACGCCACCCATGGGTGACGGTCCGCGGCCAGGGGTCGCGGAGCCGGGACCGTACCCGCATGGTCACCACTTCTCTGCGGCGACGTGCCGCTGCCGCCGTCCTGTCCCTCTCCGCCGTCTTCGCCACCTCGGCCGCCACCGCCCCCGGCGCGGCGTCCCCGACGACGGCTCCCGCCAAGGCCGCCCCCGCCTGCCCCCGGTTCGACGACAAGCTCGAGGCCGCCGCCGACCCCGGCGTCGACGTCGGCCGCATCACGCCCGAACCGGTCTGGCGCACCACGTGCGGCACCCTCTACCGCAGCGACAGCCGGGGCCCGCAGGTCGTCTTCGAAGAGGGCTTCCACGCCAAGGACGTCCAGAACGGCCAGTACGACATCGAGAAGTACGTGCTCGTCAACCAGCCCTCGCCGTACGTCTCGACGACCTACGACCACGACCTCTACAAGACCTGGTACAAGTCCGGCTACAACTACTACATCGACGCCCCCGGCGGCGTCGACGTCAACAGGACCATCGGCGACACCCACAAGTGGGCCGACCAGGTCGAGGTCGCCTTCCCCGGCGGCATCCAGCGGAAGTACGTCATCGGCGTCTGCCCGGTCGACCGGCAGACCAGGACCGAGATCATGAGCGAGTGCGAGAGCAACCCGCACTACCAGCCCTGGCACTGACGGCGCCGGAGCAGGACACGGCCTGACTCACGGCCCGAGGAACAGCGCCTCCGACCCCACCGGCCGATAGCCCGCCGCCTGGAACGCCCGCAGACTGCGGGCGTTCCCCGCCGACACCTGGGCCCACACCGGCTCACCCCCGGCCGGCTGCCGCGCCGCCGACGCCGGGCTCCGCCCCAGCCCTCGGTGGGCCGACGTTCTGAGCGTCCTGAGCGGCCTGAGCGGGCTGATCGGCGCCCGCCGGACCCGGCCGTCGTACGGGAGCGCCTCACATCGACGACGAACGCCCGCCTCGCCGCTACCGGGAGCTCTCCGCGATCGTGAACGGCCTGGAGCCCCCGTCCGCCCACGAGGAGCGGTTCGGGTGGGTGGTCGCCGCACTGGGTGCCCGAACGGGCAGCTAATCTGACCTGCGTCAGAAGGACCCACGCACGAGATGAGGGGCGGACCGGTGGCGGACATCGAGGAAGCACGCAAGCAGTTCCAGCGGATCGACACGGACGGGGACGGCTTCATCACCGCCGCCGAGTTCAAGACCGCACTGGCCCAGGGCGGCGACTGGAACGTCACCGAGTCGGTGGCCGAGGCGATCATCGCCGGCCGCGACCTCGACGGGGACAAGGTGCTGTCGTTCGACGAGTTCTGGGCCCACCTGAACAAGTGACGACGCCGCAGGGGCGCCCGTCCGGTCACCCGGGGGCGCCCCCGCGCGGAACAGCCCGCCCCGGACGGCGAGGGCTCAAGGGCCACGGGCTAGGCACCCCCGGCCCACTTCCTCAGCGCGGCCTCGCTCGCGAAGTCCGCGACGTTGGTGTCGACCGGGTCGTCGGTGTACTGGTGGAAGCGCCACTCGGCCTGGATGCGGGGCTTCCCGGCCGACACGTAGTCGGCGATCCAGAGACCGTCACCGGCGTACGAAGTGGTGTCGACGGTGAGCCAGAAGTGCCGGTTGCAGTAGAGGACGACCCGGCTGTCCGGCCGCAGTTCCTTCAGCTTCCGGATGAAGCGGTCCTTCTCGGAGTTGCTCGCGTGGGTGCCCTCCCCGTTCGTCTCCCAGTCGACGGCGAGGATGTCACCCTTCTTCTCCGGGGTCTTCGAGACGAAGTACTCGGCCTGGGCGGTGAGGTTTCCCGGCCACAGGAAGTGGTAGAAGCCGACGACGAGACCGGCGTCGCGGGCCCGCTCCGTCTGCGCCTTGAGCTTCGGATTGACGTACGAACGGCCCTCCGTCGCCTTCATGAAGACGAAGGAGAGGCCGTCGGTGTCGTAGGTGGAGGACTGGTACGCGCTGACGTCGATGCCGCGGAGCATGACGACTCCCTCGGATGCCGATGGGACTGAAGTGCCCCGGGGGCCTAGGTAGTTGTTATGCCCGGCATCGGCTGCCGTACGCCGGGCGTGCGGGTGCTCGGCGTACGGCAGTGGTGAACGCCGGTGGGATCAGGGGGCGGAGGTGACGACCGGGGTGCCGGTGCCGTCGGTGGCGGAGGCCGCCTCGTCCTCGTCCTCACCCTCGTCCAGGGAGACGTCCTTGGTCTCCTTGCTGAGCAGGAGGGCGGCCAGCGTCAGCACCGCCATCGCGGAGAGGTAGACGCCGACCAGCCACGGTGAGCCGTCACCGGTCTCCCACAGCGCCACCGCTATGAACGGCGCGACGGCCGCGCCGAGGATCGAGCTGACGTTGTACGAGATGCCGGAGCCGGTGTAGCGCACACTCGTCGGGAACAGCTCCGGCAGCAGCGCGCCCATCGGGCCGAACGTCATGCCCATCAGGGTGAAGCCGAGTACCAGCCACAGCACCACGCCGAGCGTGCCCAGGCCGATCAGCGGCACCCAGACCAGGCCGAAGACCACGATCGCGGCGGTGATCCAGACCAGGGTGGTGCGGCGGCCGTACTTGTCGGCGAGCGGGCCGGAGACCAGGGTGAACACGGCGAAGAACAGCACGCCGAAGATCATCATCAGGACGAACGTGGTGTAGCTGTACCCGAGGCCCGGCACGTCGGCGTCCTTCGCGGTGCGCCCGTAGCTCAGCGAGAACGTGGTCATCAGGTAGAAGAGCACGTACGTCGCCAGCATGATGAACGTGCCCAGGATCAGCTGCTTCCAGTGGCCCTGGACCACCGTGGCCAGCGGCAGCTTCCGCACCTTGCCGGCCTCGCGCGTCTTGGCGAACACCGCCGACTCGACGAGCCGTGAGCGCACCCACAGGCCGATCGCGACCATCACCGCGGAGAACAGGAACGGGATGCGCCAGCCCCAGCTCGTGAAGGCCTCGGAGGGCTGGGTGGGGTCGGCGCCGGCCGTGGACGGCAGCAGCGCCCCGATGATCAGGAACAGGCCGTTGCCGATGATGAAGCCCAGCGGGGCGCCCAGCTGAGGGAAGGTCCCGTACAGGGCGCGCTTGCCGCGGGGCGCGTTCTCGGTCGCGACCAGCGCGGCCCCGCTCCATTCACCGCCGAGCGCGAAGCCCTGCGCCAGCCGCATCAGCACGAGCAGCGCGGTGGCGACCCAGCCGGCCTGTGCGTAGGTGGGCAGCACGCCGATGAGGAACGTGGCGATGCCCATGGTGAGGAGCGAGACCACCAGCGTCTTCTTGCGGCCGAGCCGGTCACCGAGGTGCCCGAAGAAGACGGCGCCGATCGGCCGGGCGACCATCGCGGCGCCGAAGACCGCGAAGGACGACAGCAGCGCCGTGGTCGGGTCGCTGTCCGGGAAGAAGAGGGCGGGGAAGACCAGGACGGCGGCGGTCGCGTAGATGTAGAAGTCGTAGAACTCGATCGTCGTGCCGATGAGGCTGGCGATGAGGACGCGGGACCGCGAATTGACGGGTGCCTGAGCGGGAGCGGGGTGGGGGGACGGTGCGGGCATCTCTCGGTCTTTCACGCGCGATACATGGGTATCGCAACGATCTCAGGCGTCTTATTTTTCGGAAAACCTGTGTCACCATGTGAGACGCCCGCCCGTGCCGCCCGGTACTCACCGGGATCGCGCGTCCGCGTGCACGGGACGGACGGGAACCTGGAGCTCCGGTCATGACCGGCCGCACCGGTGGCCCACCGGACCAGCCCGGTGGATCCACCGGACCAGCCCGAGGGACCCACCGGGCAGCAGCGCCCCGCGCGGCGTGTCTCAGACGCCCGGCGCCGCGCAGCGCACGAAGCCGACGCCTCCCTGGTAGAGGGGCCAGCCCATGGCCTTGCGGGTCTGCGGGCCGTACACGCCGTCCACGCCCACCTTCTCCGTACGCTGGACGCTCTTCACCGCCTCCTCGGTCTTCGGGCCGTAGATCCCGTCCGACGCGATCGTCCGGTAACAGGCCCGGATGGCGTTCTGGAGCGCGTGCACGCCGTCCGACTGGGCGCCCCGGGACATCTCGCAGTTCCGGGAGCCCGTACCCGTGTAGTACGGCTGGTAGGTGAAGAGCCGGTCGGTGACGGACACCGACTTCAGCGCGTTGCACGTCGGATACGAGGCGGCCTGGGCCGGGCCCTGTGCCGCCAGCGCGGCACCCGCGCCCAGTACGAGGGTCCCGAGGACCGCGGCCATCCGCTTCTCCACGCGTGTCACCGTCCTCACACCCCCACCGGCCGGCAGTCCCACAGGCCCTGGCCCTCGATGTACACGCCCCAGTACATGGCCTTGCGGGTCTCGGGGCCGTACACCCCGTCGACCGCGGCATCGCCGTCCGTCTGTTCCTGGATGTACTTCACGGCGTTCCGCGTCTCGGTGCCGTAGATGCCGTCCTCGGCGATGTTCGCGCGGCCGTTGTAACAGTCGTTGAAAGCGAACTGGAGGCGCGTCACTCCGGAGGACTGTGCGCCGAGGCTCATCTCGCAGTTCCGGGAGCCCGTGCCGGTGTAGTAGGGCTGCACCACGAAGCGCGTGGAGGAGATGTACTTCTTCTTGGCGCTGTTGCACGTCGGGTAGGAGGCGGCCTCGGCGGTGGAGGCCGTGACGGCGAGGCCGGTCACCGCGAGGGCCGAGGCCGATACGGCCGCGGCGGTCTTCTTCAGCATGGTTCCCCTTCGGGTCGTCGAGCGGCGGCGGCACGGGCTCCGGGACGCCGGGCCGGTGGGCGCGCCCTCTTCGCGCCGCTTTGCACCCGAGCTTCGCTGACGCGAGCATGGTCAGCCAGAGCTTTCGGCCCTGCTCGAAGAGGGCAGGTCACAAGGGGGAATCGAATGCTCCGGATCCACTTCACCGATGCCGACCTGGCCCGCACACGCGTCGCTTCCGCGCCCGATCCGCTGTGGGAGGTCTGCGCGAGTCTCCACCGTCTCCAGTCCCGTCAGGGGCGGTGGGCCCACGCCGACTGGCACCGCACCGCCCGAACCCGGCTGGCGGCCATCGGGTTCGGCCGGACCCTGCGCACGCTCCTGATCCCGCTGGTGCCGCGCGCCGTCTACTTCCCCGACTTCCTCACCCCGCCCGAGGGCACCGAAGGCCTGGAGGCCGGCCTGGAGGCCGTCCTGAGCACACCGCCGAGCCGGGTCCTGCGCGAGCTGAAGATCCTCGCCCGTACCAGCGGAGCACCCGCCTGGGCTCCCCGCCTGGCCGAACCGGACGTCCGTGGGGAACTGGTGCGGGCGATGCGGACCTACCACGACGCCGTCATCGCGCCGTACGCCGATCACATCCAGGCCCGGATCGAGGCCGAGCGGCACGCGCGGGCCCGGTCCGTGGCCGACCTCGGGGCACAGGGGCTGCTCCACGGCCTCGGGCCCTCGCTCCGCTGGGAGCGCCCCGTCCTGCACGCGGCCTACCCCAAGGACCGCGCCCTGCACCTGAACAGCCGCGGGCTCCTCCTGGTGCCGTCCTACTTCTGCCGGGGAAACCCCGTGACCCTGGTCGACCCGACGCTGAGACCCGTGCTGTTCTATCCGCTCCACCACGAGCCGCGCCCCGCCGAGCCGCCGGAGCATCTCGGGGCCGGGGCCTCGCTGGGCGCCCTGCTCGGCCGTACCCGGGCCGGCGTGCTGCGTGCCGTCGCCCTGGGCGCGACCACGGCGGAACTGGCTCGCGCGGCCGGGGTCTCGGCGCCGTCGGCCAGCCAGCACGCCACCGCGCTGCGGGACGCGGGCCTCATCGTCAGCCACCGGTACGCCCGGTCCGTACTGCACACCCTGACTCCGCTGGGCGCCGCGCTGCTGCGGGCCAACGGGGGGACGGACGCCTCTGACCAGTAGCGCAACGGTGCTTGCCGTGACTGCCGGCGAAGAAGGGCTGGGCACCGGCGGAGGAGGCCGGGCATGCCGGTCCCGGGCCACCGCCGGCTCACCGACTGAATGGACTCCTGCCGTCATGCGTCGGCCGTCAGCCGTCAGCCGTCAGGCCCTGCGGGACCTGCGCGAAGTGGGAGAACCGCTGGGTGATTCCTGACGCCGTCCCGCCGCGCATAAGGTTGGGCCCATGACGTCAGCGGAGGAGAAGCCGCCGCGCGCGCTGTTCGCGGGGGCTTCGCGTCGGTGGGTGCGGCTGCTGCCGTGGGGTGTGGCGTTCGTGCTGAGCGTCGCCCTGCTGCCCACCACCATCCAGGTGCTGACCGCCGACTACGGTCTGAACGGCGGCGTCGCGAGCGCGCTGGCGGTCGCGCAGGCCGCACCGCTGCTGCTCGCCGTCGTCCGTCCGCTGCCGGCCTGGTGCGTGATCTTCGTGGCGGATGTGGCCGGGGCGCTCGTCCTGCGCGCCGTCGACTTCGAGGAGCGGCTCCTGTGGCCGTACACGCCGATGGAGATCGTCGGGTACGTCGGCCTCTGCCTCGCCCTCGGTCTGCGCGAGTCGCGCCGGACGCTGCTGCTGGTGTGGCTGGCGACGGTGGGCGCGGGCATCGGTCTGGGGTTCGTCGTTCCCGACGGTACGAACAGCAACAGCACAGTGCTCACGATGCTCAGCGGCATCACGCTCCTGATCGCCGGTGCGCTCCGCGAGCGGTACGAGGTGCAGCGCAGGCTGGCCGAGCAGGAGACGATCAGCGAGGCCGAGCGCGGCCGGCGGATGCTGCTGGAGGAACGCGCCCGGATCGCACGCGAGCTGCACGACGTGGTGGCGCACCACATGTCCGTCATCACGGTGCAGGCGGACACCGCGGAGTACCGCCTCGACGGGCTGGCGCCCAACGCGCGGGAGGAGTTCACGTCCATCGCGGCGACCGCGCGCGAGTCGCTCGGCGAGATGAGGCGGCTCCTCGGCGTGCTGCGCAACGAGGAGGCGCACGGCGAGCTCGCGCCCCAGCCGGGCCTGACGCGGATCGGGCAGCTGGTGGAGGCGACAGCGAGGGCCGGCATGCCGGTGGAGTTCACCCCCTGCGACGCCGACGTGCCCGAGGCGGTGGGCCTGTCCGCGTACCGCATCGTCCAGGAGGCCCTCGCCAACGTCGTGCGGCACGCGCCGGGCGCCCCGACGCGGGTGTCGCTGTCGGTGCCGGAGGGCGGCGCGCGGCTCACCGTTCTGGTCGTCAACGGGCCGCCGCCGGAGCCGCCCGCCGCGCCGCTCGAGGTGGGCGGCACCGGGCACGGTCTCGTCGGCATGCGCGAGCGGGTGCGGATCATAGGCGGCAGCCTCGATGTGGGGCCGCTGCCGGACGGCGGCTTCCGGGTGGCAGCCCGACTTCCCCTGAAGGAAAGTGACTTCACGTGACGACGCGCGTCATCATCGTCGACGACCAGGCCATGGTGCGGGCCGGCTTCGCCGCGCTGCTGGCCGCCCAGAGCGACATCGACGTGGTGGGCGAGGCCCCCGACGGTGCGCAGGGCGTCGAGCTGAGCCGGCGCACCCACCCCGATGTCGTACTGATGGACGTCCGCATGCCCGAGATGGACGGCCTCGAGGCCGCGCGCCGCATCCTCGCGCCCCCGCCGGGCGGTGGGGGCACCGCCCCGGGGGAACACCGGCCGCGCGTGCTGATGCTCACCACGTTCGACATCGACGACTACGTCTACGAGGCGCTGCGGGCCGGTGCGAGCGGCTTCCTGCTGAAGGACGCGCCGCCGGCCGACCTCATCGCGGCGGTACGCGTGGTGGCCGCGGGCGACGCGCTGCTCGCCCCCTCCGTGACGCGCCGCCTCATCGCGGACTTCGCCCGGCAGCGTCCCGCCGCCCGGGGCAAGCCAGCACTGCGGCTCAAGGCCCTGACCCACCGTGAGACCGAGGTCCTCACCCTGGTGGCCCGCGGCCGGTCCAACGCGGAGATCGCGCAGACGCTGGTGCTGGCCGAGCAGACGGTGAAGACGCACGTGAGCCGTGTCCTGACCAAGCTCGACCTGCGCGACCGCGCCCAGGCGGTGGTCTTCGCGTACGAGTCGGGGCTGGTCACCGCGGGGGAGTAGGACGGCCCCCGGCCGGGGCCGTGCCCCGGCACCGCGAGCAGTCGCCGACGGAGGCGGAGGGGCCTGCTGCCCTGGTCCTCGCACGTCGCTGGGGCCGGTGTCCCTGAGCCGCGTCGGGCGAGCCGCGGTGTCGTCGGGGAGGCGGCTCGCTCCACGCACCCGGACGGCGCGGGCGTCCCCGCCGGAGAAACGGCTCCCCGCCGGGCCGCGCTCCGGGCCCGGCGCGGGGCGGCGACGGACGGAGCCCCGTGCACGCCGCGCCGACGGCAGCCGGGCCGGCCCCGGCCCTTCCCCGAGCTCCGAGCAGGGATGCCCCATGTCGGTGCGGGCCGGGGGTCGGTCCTCCGAATCCACCCCCCGCCGGCAGCCCCAGGCGGAGGCAGGGCCAGCCCCTCCTCCACCCCCTACCGTGGTAGCACCTCCACATTGGCTCCCGGGTATGACGCCCGGCGCGCAGCCGTCCCCGCACTCTCCCTCTCGTAGGCACGAGAACATCGCGAGAGGGCGGAACATGAGGCTACGCAGCCGCAAGCGTCAGAAGGCGGACGACCGACCGGAGGCCCCGGCCACCACACCGGGCACACCCGGTCTCGCCGTCGAACTGCGCGGTGTCCGGCGGCAGTACGGCCGCGGCGCGCGCGCCGTGCACGCCCTCGCGGGCGTCGACCTCGCCCTCCCGCGCGGCACGTTCACCGCGGTCATGGGCCCGTCCGGGTCCGGCAAGTCCACCTTCCTGCAGTGCGCCGCCGGGCTCGACCGGCCGTCGGCGGGATCCGTGCGCCTCGGCGGTACGGAGATCACCGGTATGAACGAGACGGAGCTCACCGAGCTCCGCCGCAGCCGCCTCGGCTTCGTCTTCCAGGCGTTCAACCTGCTGCCGTCGCTGACCGTGGAGCAGAACGTCCTGCTGCCCGTGCGCCTCGCCGGGCAGCGCCAGGACCGCGGCCGGGCGGCCGCGGTGCTCGCGCGGGTCGGGCTCGCCGACAAGGCCCGGCGCCGGCCCGGCGAGCTCTCCGGCGGCCAGCAGCAGCGCGTGGCCGTCGCCCGCGCCCTGGTCACCAGCCCGGACGTGATCTTCGCCGACGAGCCCACCGGCGCCCTCGACACCGGCACCGCCGCCGAGGTCCTCGGCCTGCTCCGGCACGCGGTGGACGCCCTCGGCGCCACCGTCGTCATGGTCACCCACGACCCGGCCGCGGCCGCCTGGGCCGACCGCGTGCTGTTCCTCGCCGACGGCGCCTTCGCCGACGGCCTGGAGCATGGTTCGGCGGAGCAGATCGCGGCACGGATGGCCGTGCTCACCTCCCGTACGGGCGCGATGGCGGGTGCGGCGGCATGAGGCTCCCCAACGGACTCGCCCGTGAGGCCGTCCGCTTCAGGCCCGCGTCCTTCGCGGGGACCTTCCTGGCGCTGCTGATGTCCGCGCTGATCGTCTCGACCTGCGGAATCCTGCTCGAGACCGGCCTGCGCGCGTCGGTGCCGCCGGAGCGGTACGCGAAGACGCCGGTCGTCGCGGCGGCGGACCAGTACGAGTACGTCGTCACGGGCAGCGGGGAGGACCGCGAGAAGGAGGCGGTCCCGCTGCCGGACACCGCACGCGTGGACGCCGGCCTGGTGGCGAAGGCCGCCGAGGCGCCGGGCGCGGCCACCGCCGTCCCGGACTTCACCTTCCCGGTGCGCGCGGCGGACGAAGGCGTGGGCCCCGGCGCACGCGAACTGCCCGTTCCGGGCGGTGTGCTCACCGCGCACGGCTGGGGCTCGCACGTCTTCACCGGTACCGCGCTGACCGCCGGCTCCGCGCCCCACCGGGGCGAAGTCGTGCTCGACGCGGCCACGGCCCGCGCCGCGAAGGCCGCCGTCGGTGACACCGTGGTGCTGCGGACCGCCGCCGGGCGGCAGGACTTCCGCGTGGCCGGCGTCGCCAGGGCCGGATCCGAGGACACCGCCCGGAACACCGGCGCCGCCGGCGCCCTGGCCTGGTTCGCCGACGCCCAGGCCCCCACGCTCGCCGGCCACCCCGGCAAGGCCGACGCCATCGCCGTGCTGGCCGAGCACGGCACCGATGCCGACGCCCTCGCCGACTCCGTGAAGAAGGCCCTGGCCGGCTCCGGAGCCCAGGTGCACACCGGCGACGACCGCGGTGCCGTCGAGGACCCGGGCCTCGGCTACGCCAAGGTCACACTCTTCGGGATCGGCGGCTCCTTCGGCGGCATCGCCACCATCGTCGCGATCCTCACCGCGGCCGGGACCGTGACCCTGTCCGTGTCCCAGCGGGCCCGCGAATTCGCGCTGCTGCGCGCAGTCGGCGCCACCCCGCGGCAGGTCCGGCGCGCGGTCGCCTCCGAAGCACTGCTCGTCGCGCCGCTCGCCGGGATCATCGGCTGCCTGCCCGGCATCGGGCTCGCGCACTGGTGGTTCGGGCAGCTGCAGGACCGCGGTGCGATCCCGCGCGCCGTGGACCTGCACGTCTCCGGGTTCCCCCTCCTCGCCGCCGTCACCATGGGACTGCTCACCGCCCTCGCCGCGGGCTGGGCGGCCGGACGCCGGCCCGCGAAGATCAAGCCGGGACAGGCGCTCGCCGAGGCGTCGGTGGAGCGGCTGCGGCCCGGCCTGGTCCGTACGGTGCTGGGCGTGGGCGCCCTCGTCGGCGGTGGAGTCCTCACCGGTGTCTCCGCGGCCTCCACGGGAGGTGACGCGGCCGGCGCCGCCCTCGGCGTCGTCATGCTCTTCATGCTGGCCGTCGCGCTGCTCGGCCCGCTGGTGGCGCGGCTGTGCGCGGGCCTGTTCGGCCTCCCCCTGCGGGGCGCGGGCCCGGCCGCCCAGCTCGCGGCCGCCAACTCCCGTACCAACGCCCGCCGCCTCGCCTCCGCGATCACTCCGATCGTCCTCGCCATGGCCTTCGCCTCGACCCTCGTGTTCATGCACACCAGCGAGACCCACGCCGCCGACAAGCAGCTGCGCGCGGGCATCACCGCGGACCACGTGGTCACGCACCCGGCCGGGCTCCCGGTGGACGCGGCCGCACAGGCCGCCCGCGCACCGGGTGTGGACGCGGCCGTCGGACTGCTGAACACGCGGGTGCTGGTGCCGACCGGCTCCGGCGAGTTCAAGTCACTCCAGGGCGCGGCGACCCAGGGCGTCACCGGCTCCGGCGCCGAGCTCGCGAAGGTGCAGGACCTGGACGTACGCGAAGGCAGTCTCGACCGGCTCGGCAAGGGCCGGATCGCCATCGACAAGACCCTCGCGGACTCGGCGGACGCCGGCGTCGGCGACCGGCTCCCGCTCTACCTCCCCGACGGCACCGAGGCCGTCCCCGAGATCGTCGCCGTCTACGGCCGAGGCCTCGGCCTGGCCACGGTGACCATGGACCGGGCGTCCCTCGCCGGGCACGTCACCTCGGGCTTCGACAGCACACTGCTGGTGAGGGGCGGCTCGGAGAAGTCACTCAGCGCCCTGGGCGAGGTCACCGACGCCTCCGGCTACGCCACCGAGCAGAACCTCGACGCCAGGCTGGGTGCCTGGATGAACAACACCATGGCCGCGGTCCTCGGCGGCTTCGCCGCCATCGCCGCCGCCAACACCCTGGTGATGACGGTCCTCGACCGCCGCCGCGAGCTGGGCACACTGCGCCTGGTCGGCTCCACCCGGCGCCAGGTGCTGACGATGCTCGGCTGGGAGGGCCTGCTGGTCTCCTCGGTGGGCGTGGTCCTCGGCTCCGCGATCGCCGCGGCCACGCTCGTCCCGATGATGCGCGGCATGACCGGCGAGGGGCCGTACGTGCCTCCGTTGGTGTACGGGTCCTTCGCGGCCGCCGGCGTCGGCCTGGCACTGCTCGCGGTCACGCTGCCGGCGCGAGCGGCGCTGCGCCGCTGGTCGTAGCACGTTCGTACGGCGCGGCGGCCGGCCTCAGGCCGGCTCCCGCCCCGGTACGACCTCTCGGGCGGCGGGCCGCAGAGCGGCGAGCGCACGGCCCCGCGACGGCCCCGGCCGGCCTCCGGCGCGGCCCGCGAGGCGGCAGCGCCACGCCTGCCGCCCGCCCCTTCACCCGCCCGGCAACGAAGGAAAGGACGTTCATGACCGGAATCATGGCTCCCCCGGTCCGCATCGGGAAGGCGGCCGTCGCGGCTCTCGGCACACTGGCACTCGCCACCGGTGCCCTGGAGTCGGTGGTGACACCGACGCTTCCGCTCCTGCAACGCGAGCTGGACATGAGCCCCTCCGAAGGGGCGCTGCTCAGCATCGTGCTCCTCATCACCGGCGCGCTCATCACACCGCTGGCCGGCAGGTTCGGCGACCGCTACGGCGGGAAACGGATCCTGATCCGGCTGATGGCGGTGGTCTGTGCCGGTGGCCTGGTGTCCGCTCTGGCGCCGAACCTGCCCGTGCTGCTGCTCGGCCAGGTACTGCAGGGGGCGATGGTGGGCGCGCTGCCCCTGTCGTTCATCGTGGTGCGCAAACACCTCCCCGCGGGAGAGTCGAAGGTGGCCATCGGGGTGGTCAGCGGACTGTTCGTCGGGGGCGGGATGGCGGGAACGCTGTCGGCCGGGCCCGTGGCGGAAGCGCTCTCCCGGCACTGGATGTTCGCGCTTCCGACGCTCGCGGTCATCGGGGCCACCCTGCTGGTGAACCGGCTGATGCCGTCTGATCCGCCGGGCCGGCCGGACGACGTTGGGACCGACTGGCCCGGCCTGCTCCTCCTGAGCGGGACGCTGGTCACGCTCATGCTCGTCCTCGCGCTGGCGCCCGACCTCGTCTCGCAGCCCCTCGTGCTCGGCGCCCTCATCGTGGCTCTGGCCGCCTTCGTCACCGGATGGGTGGCCGTCGAACGGCGTGCGGCCTCCCCGATGATCGATCTGCGCATGCTGGCACGGCCCGCGATATGGAAAGCGTGTGCGCTGACGTTCGTGATCTGCCTCGGCACCTCGATGGGGGTCTATCTCGTTCCGCAGCTGTTCGACGAGACCGGCGACGGATACGGATTCGGGGCCAGTGCCACCCAGATCGGCTTCTTCCTGCTGCCCGGCGCCATCGCCGCGTCGCTGGCCGGGCCGCTCGGCGGGATCGGGGACCGGCGTTTCGGCTCGCGTGCCGTGGTCACCGCCGGAGTCGTCATGATGGCCGTCTCCCTGGCCGCCCTGGCAGCCGTGCACACCGAGGTCTGGCACCTCGTCGTCGGCAAGGCGCTGATCGCGCTGGCCAACGGTCTGTGCGTCACGGCGATGATGACCAGCACCGCCACAGCCGTCGACCGGAGTGACACCGGCATCGCCACCAGCCTGGTCCTGGTGAGTCGCGTGGTCGGCTACGCCGTGGGCGGGCAGCTCGGTGGCGCGCTCCTCACCGCCGCCACCCCTTCCGGGTCGGATGTCGCGGCCGAATCGGCCTACGTCACCGGCTTCGTCATCGCCTGCGCCGTCACGGTGCCGGCCCTGCTTGTCACCCGCACCATGAGCAAAGGAGTCAAGGAATGACCCGCACCGATCGGCCGACGGACACCCTCACCACGCCGAGGCGCACGGCCCTGATCTCGGGGGCCGGCATCGCGGGGCCCGCCCTGGCGTTCTGGCTGAACCGCTACGGATACGCGGTCACGGTGGTCGAGAAGGCGCCCGCACTCCGTGGCGGTGGCTACCCCGTCGACGTGCGCGGCACCGCGCTGGACGTCGTGGCGAGGATGGGGATCCTGCCGCGACTGCGGGACGCGCACATCGACCTGCGCCGGCTGACCTTCCTCGAGGGCGACGGCGGCGAGGTGGCCTCGCTCCACCCGCACACCGTCACCGGCGGTGCCGCGGGACGGGACCTGGAGGTGCGGCGCGGGGACCTGTCCGACGCGCTCCACACGGCGGTCCGTGACGACGTGGAGTTCCTGTACGACGACTCCGTCGACACCCTCGACCAGTCGGGCCACGGGGTCGACGTCACCTTCCGCGGGGGCGGCCGGCGCACGTTCGACGTGGTGTGCGCCGCGGACGGTACGCACTCACGTACCCGGGAGATGCTGTTCGGCCCCGAAGAGCGGTTCCACCACTACCTCGGCCACTGCTTCGCCGTGTTCACGATGCCCAACACCCTCGGGCTCTCGCACGAGACCGTGATGTGGAACAGCCCGGGCAGGGCCGCGGCGCTCTACGCGGTGGGGGACGACGACGAAGTGCACGCCTTCCTGAACTTCGCCCGCCCACAACCGCCACGGGACGCGCTCCGCGACCCGGAGGCCCAACGGGAGCTGGTCGCCTCGGTCTTCGCCGACGCGGGATGGGAGGTCCCGGGCATGATCGCCGCCCTGCGCGACGCGGACGACCTGTTCTTCGACGCGGTCGGCCAGATCCGTATGCCCCGCTGGTCCAACGGCAGGGTCGCGCTGGTGGGCGACGCCGCGTGGGCGCCCTCGTTCCTCACCGGCCAGGGCACCAGCCTCGCGCTCGTCGGCGCCTACATGCTCGCCGCCTCCCTGGCCCGCCGGGACCACGCCGCGGGCTTCGCCGCCTACGAACACGGCACCCGCGAGTTCGTCACCATGAACCAGGCACTGGTCGGCACGGGCGGTGCCACCCTCTTCCCGACCACCCCCCAGGACCTGGAGCGACGCAACAACAGGCTCCGCGAACTCAGCACCATCCCCTCCGGGAAGGGACAGCCCGCCCACTCGGCCCTCACCCTGCCCGAACCCCTCGGGGACAGCCCCGGGAACGGCTGACACGCCGACGCGGCGATCACGTGGCCGCCGCCGCGAGGCTGGGACCGGCCTCCGCCAGGGCCGGCTTCCAGCTCCGGCCGTTCCCCGTCCGGCAGTGGCTCCGCTCCCCGTCCGGCAGTGGCTCCGGTTGCCGTGCGAGGTGGTCGGGACCGGCCGCCCGGTGTGCCTCCGTGCTGGTCGAAGCCCGCCCCCTCAGCACTCGATGATGTTGACCGCGAGCCCGCCCCGGGCCGTCTCCTTGTACTTGACCGACATGTCCGCGCCGGTCTCCTTCATGGTCTTGATGACCTTGTCGAGGGACACCTTGTGGGAGCCGTCGCCGCGCATCGCCATCCGGGCCGCCGTGACCGCCTTGACGGCGGCCATGCCGTTGCGCTCGATGCACGGGATCTGGACCAGGCCGCCGACCGGGTCGCAGGTCAGGCCGAGGTTGTGCTCCATGCCGATCTCGGCGGCGTTCTCCACCTGCTCCGGCGTGCCGCCCAGCACCTCGGCGAGCGCGCCGGCCGCCATGGAGCAGGCGGAGCCGACCTCGCCCTGGCAGCCGACCTCGGCGCCGGAGATGGAGGCGTTCTCCTTGAAGAGCATGCCGATGGCGCCCGCGGCCAGGAGGAAGCGGACCACGCCGTCCTCGTCGGCGCCCGGGACGAAGTTCATGTAGTAGTGCAGGACCGCCGGGATGATGCCCGCCGCGCCGTTCGTCGGGGCCGTGACGACCCGGCCGCCGGCCGCGTTCTCCTCGTTCACGGCCATCGCGTAGAGGGTGATCCACTCCATCGACAGGGCCAGCGGGTCGCCCTCCGAGCGCAGCTTGCGCGCGGTGTTCGCGGCGCGGCGGCGGACCTTGAGGCCGCCCGGCAGGATGCCCTCGCGGGACATGCCCCGGTCCACGCACGCCCGCATGACGCGCCAGATCTCCAGCAGGCCCTCGCGGATCTCGTCCTCGTCGCGCCAGGCCCGCTCGTTCTCCAGCATCAGGGCGGAGATGGACAGGCCCGTCTCCCGGGCCAGGCGCAGCAGCTCGTCGCCGGTGCGGAAGGGGTACTTCAGCACCGTGTCGTCGAGCACGATGCGGTCCGCGCCCACCGCCTCCTCGTCGACGACGAAGCCGCCGCCGACCGAGTAGTACGTCTTCGAGAGCACTTCCGCGCCGGCCGCGTCGTACGCCCACAGCGTCATGCCGTTGGCGTGGTACGGGAGGGCCTTGCGGCGGTGCAGCACCATGTCGTCGTCGTAGGCGAAGGCGATCTCGCGCTCGCCGAGGAGGCGGAGGCGGCCCGAGGCTTTGATCGTCTCGACGCGTTCGTCCGCCGTCTCCACGTCCACCGTGCGCGGTGAGTCGCCCTCCAGGCCGAGCAGCACCGCCTTGGGCGTGCCGTGGCCGTGGCCGGTGGCGCCCAGCGAGCCGTACAGCTCGGCGCGGACGGCTGCGACGGAATCCAGCAGCTCCTCGTTGCGCAGGCGGCGGGCGAACATGCGGGCCGCGCGCATCGGGCCGACCGTGTGGGAGCTCGACGGGCCGATGCCGATCGAGAACAGGTCGAAGACCGAGATGGCCACGGGGACTCCTCAGAACGGGGGTGGTGCAGAGGGTGGTGCTTGGTCGGGGTGGGACGCGCCGTGCCCGCTTGTGGCGGGCACGGCGCACCTGAACACGTGGGGTGCTACTTGTCCAGACCCGGGTACAGCGGGTGCTTGTCGGCCAGGGTCTTCACCCGTGCCTTGAGGGCCTCGGCGTCGTAGGACGGCTTCAGCGCCTCGGCGATCACGTCCGCGACCTCGGCGAAGTCCTCGGCCGTGAAGCCGCGGGTCGCCAGGGCCGGCGTACCGATGCGCAGACCGGAGGTCACCATCGGCGGACGCGGGTCGTTCGGGACGGCGTTGCGGTTGACCGTGATGCCGACCTCGTGGAGGCGGTCCTCGGCCTGCTGTCCGTCCAGCTCGGAGTCGCGCAGGTCGACCAGGACCAGGTGGACGTCCGTGCCGCCGGTCAGCACCGAGACGCCCGCCGCCTTCGCGTCGTCCTTCACCAGGCGCTCGGCCAGGATGCGGGCGCCTTCCAGCGTACGACGCTGGCGCTCCTTGAAGTCCTCGCTCGCGGCGACCTTGAAGGCGACGGCCTTGGCGGCCACCACGTGCTCCAGCGGGCCACCCTGCTGACCGGGGAAGACGGCGGAGTTGATCTTCTTGGCCAGCTCGGCCGTGGAGAGGATCACACCGCCGCGCGGGCCGCCCAGCGTCTTGTGGGTGGTGGTGGTGACGACGTGGGCGTGCGGCACCGGGTTCGGGTGCAGGCCCGCCGCGACCAGACCGGCGAAGTGCGCCATGTCGACCATCAGGTACGCGCCGACCTCGTCCGCGACCTTGCGGAACGCGGCGAAGTCCAGCTGACGCGGGTAGGCCGACCAGCCGGCCACGATCAGCTTCGGCCGGGTCTCCTTGGCGAGGCGCTCCACCTCGGCCATGTCGACCTGGCCGTCGTCGCCGACGTGGTACGGGACGACGTTGTAGAGCTTGCCGGAGAAGTTGATCTTCATGCCGTGGGTCAGGTGCCCGCCGTGGGCGAGGTTCAGACCCATGATCGTGTCGCCGGGCTTGAGCAGCGCGAACATCGCGGCCGCGTTGGCCTGGGCGCCCGAGTGCGGCTGGACGTTGGCGTGCTCGGCGCCGAAGAGCGCCTTGACCCGGTCGATGGCGATCTGCTCGACCACGTCGACGTGCTCGCAGCCGCCGTAGTAGCGGCGGCCGGGGTAGCCCTCGGCGTACTTGTTGGTGAGGACCGAGCCCTGGGCCTCCATGACCGCGACCGGGGCGAAGTTCTCCGAGGCGATCATCTCGAGGGTGGACTGCTGGCGGTCCAGCTCGGCGTCGACGGCGGCGGCGACGTCGGGGTCGAGCTCGTGCAGGGGGGTGTTCAGAAGCGACATGCGGTCCGTGACTCCTCAGCCGGCGGTGAAGGCGGTGTACTCGTCGGCGGAGAGCAGGTCGGCCGGCTCGTCCGTGATCCGCACCTTGAACAGCCAGCCGCCCTCGAAGGGCGCGCTGTTCACCAGCGACGGGTCGTTGACGACGTCCTCGTTGACCTCGGTGACCTCGCCGGAGACGGGGGAGTAGAGGTCGGAGACCGACTTGGTCGACTCCAGTTCGCCGCAGGTCTCGCCCGCGGACACCGAGTCGCCGACCTCGGGGAGCTGGACGAAGACGACGTCACCGAGCGCGTTGGCCGCGTGCTCCGTGATGCCGACCGTCGAGGCGCCGTCCTCGGCGCCCGACAGCCACTCGTGCTCCTTGCTGTAGCGCAGCTGCTGGGGGTTGCTCATGGCCTGAATTCTCCTGTACGCGAGGGAGTGCTGGTGACGGGGGACTGCTGGTGAAGGGGCTGCTGAAACCGCTGGTGAGCAGCGAGGACACGCGCGGGGCGACGAGGGCGCCGCCGTCCGCCCGGTGTCTACTTCTGCCGCTTGTAGAACGGCAGCGTCACGACCTCGTACGGCTCGTGGCTGCCCCGGATGTCCACGCCCACACCCGCGGTGCCGGGTGCCGCGTGCGCGGGGTCGACGTACGCCATGGCGATCGGCTTGCCCAGCGTCGGGGACGGCGCCCCGGAGGTGACCTCGCCGACGACCTCGCCGCCGGCGACGACCTGGTACCCGGCGCGCGGCACCCGGCGGCCCTCGGCGACCAGGCCGACCAGGACGCGGGGCGGGTTCTGCTCGGCCCGGGAGGCGGCCTCGGTCAGCGCGGCGCGCCCGACGAAGTCGCCCTCCTTCTCGAACTTCACCACCCGGCCGAGCCCGGCGTCGAAGGGCGTCAGCGCGGTCGACAGCTCGTGCCCGTACAGCGGCATGCCCGCCTCCAGGCGGAGCGTGTCCCGGCAGGACAGTCCGCACGGGACCAGGCCGGCGCCCTCGCCCGCCCGCGTCAGCGCCTGCCACAGCTCGACGGCGTGCTCCGGCTTCACGAACAGCTCGAAGCCGTCCTCGCCGGTGTAGCCGGTGCGCGCGATGAGTGCCGGGACGCCGGCCACGGTGCCGGGCAGACCGGCGTAGTACTTCAGGCCGTCCAGGTCGGCGTCGGTCAGCGACGCGAGGATCGCCGGGGACTCGGGGCCCTGCACGGCGAGCAGCGCGTAGGCGTCGCGGTCGTCGCGCACCTCGGCGTCGAAGCCGGCCGAGCGCCCGGTCAGCGCGTCCAGCACCACCTGGGCGTTGGACGCGTTGGCGACGACCATGTACTCCGTCTCGCCCAGGCGGTAGACGATCAGGTCGTCCAGGATGCCGCCGTCCTCGCGGCAGATCATGGTGTAGCGGGCGCGGCCCGGCTTCACGCTGCCGATGTTGCCGACCAGCGCGTAGTCCAGCAGGTCGGCGGCCCGGGGCCCGGTGACCGTGATCTCACCCATGTGGGAGAGGTCGAAGAGCCCGGCCCGGGTGCGCACCGCGACGTGCTCGTCCCGCTCGGAGCCGTAGCGCAGGGGCATGTCCCAGCCGGCGAAGTCGGTCATCGTCGCGCCCAGCGCGCGATGCGTGGCATCGAGCGCGGTACGGCGGAGTTCGGTACTGCTCATCGGTCGTTCGTCTCCCAGGACAGGACGTGGCGAGGTCGATCCTCCCCATCTGTCATCGGAACCTGAGAGGTTCGTCACGGCCACCGGAGCGCGGTGGCCGGGACTTGCACCTTGGGTGGGGCAGCCCGTCGAGGGGCGGCCCGCTTTTCAGATGTGCCTCGCCCGCGCGGTAACGGGGCCTGAGAGATTCAAGGGAGGGACTTGCTCCTTCGGCGCCCCGGCGCGGCCGGGGACTCTCCCGCGCGGATTCAAACGGCCGGTATGCAGTTGGCGCCGCCATCATTGCACGCCCCGCCGATCCGTGGGCAGACCGATATCTGTAACCGGCTTGTGGCAGTAAGCGCACGAAAACGCGAGACCTGCGCATTACCTTCTCTTTACACTCGACGGGGATGGGAACTCGTGAACCGCCCCAGGGGAGGACGATCACGGTGAACAGGACCACGGCGTACGCCACCACCTCCGGTCTCGCGCTGCCCGAGCAGCCCGTCGCCCCGGCACCCCAGGCGTGCGCCGAGCTGCCCGCACCCGTCGTCCGCGATCTGCGGGACCGGGACGGCCGCAGCCCGCACGCCCTGCTCTTCGGACCCCGGGACCTGGTGGTGATCACCGGCCTGCCCGGCAGCGGGAAGTCCACGCTGATGGAGCGCACCGTGCGCGGACCGCGCATCGACTCCCAGGACACCCGGGACCGCTGGGACCGCCGCATGCCGCGCTTCGTGCCGTACGGGCTCTACCGCCCCCTCGTCCGCCTCGCCCACTACGCCGGACTGCGCAGGGCCCTGCGCTCCGGCGAGGGCGTCGTCGTGCACGACTGCGGCACCCAGGCCTGGGTGCGCGGCTGGCTGGCCCGCGAGGCCCGCCGCCGTGACGGCACACTCCACCTGCTGCTGCTCGACGTCGAGGCCGACGAGGCCCTGGCCGGCCAGCGCGAGCGCGGCCGGGGCGTGTCGCGGTACGCGTTCCTGCGGCACCGCTCGGCCAACACCCGCCTGCTGCGCGCGGTGACCGAGGGCACCCTGCCCGCCGGCTGCACCTCGGCGGTCCTCCTGGACCGGGCGGCGGCCAACACGCTCCGCCGTATCGCCTTCACGGGGTGACGCACCGTAGGGCCGCGGGGCCTAACGGGTTAGCCTTTCCCGTCACAGCAGCGGTACCAGGCAGGCGGTAGGTAGGCAGATGGACGTCCCGGCACAGGCGCACCACCCGTACGGCGGGTGGCCCGGCAACGAGCTGGAGGAGGTGTTGTCCGCCTCCCTCGGAGTGCCGGGCGCCGGCGGCCGGATCGTGGAGGTGCTCGGCCGCAGCTTCCTGTGGATCCCCCTGCCGAACGGCGGCGGCCCGCACAGCGGCCCCCTCGACCTGCCCTCCCTGGAGGTCGACGGCCAGGCCTACGTACCGGTCTTCAGCTCCGAGGAGCAGCTCCGCCAGGTGGCCGGCGCGCAGATGGCGTACACCGTCGCCCCCGCCGCGGAGTTCGCCCGCGGCCTGCCCCCGCAGGTCGGCATCGCCGTCAACCCGGACGGCGCGGTCGGCATCCCGCTGCCGCCGCCCGCCGTGGCCGAGCTGTGCCGGGCCGGCCGCACCCCGCTGGACGGACCCGCGTCCGGCGGCCGGGTCCGCCTCTTCGAGCCGGACTGGCAGGACGACCCGGTGGACTTCCTCACCGCCGCCTCCGCCGAGTTCGCCGCGATCGGCGTCGTCCGCACCGCCCGCCGCTGCATGGCCGCCGTCGAGACCGCCGACCCCGTCATGTTCGTCGGCGTCGAACTCACCCACTGGGAGGGTGACGCCCGCGCCCTCCCCCTGGACGCCCTGGGCCGGGCCCTGACCAGGGCTCCCCTGAAGTACCAGGTCAACCTGGTCCTCCTGGAGGCGGCCCAGGACCCGGTCTGCGACTGGATGCGGGCGAACGTCCGCCCGTTCTACGACCGGGACGTGTAGAACGCCGGTGAGGCCGACGCCGGTAAGGGGCGCGGGGCTCTGACATGTGCGGCTCCGCCGCGTGGGCGCGACAAGCCACAACGGCGCCGCAGACGCCGGACAACCGCACGCCCCGAGCTCATAGGAGCCCCCCGACCGGCGGAGCCTTAAGCTGGTTTCCACAACCGGGGAACTTCTCGAAGGGGCGATACGCGTGAGCGCCAGCGGCACCACGACCGGACAGGTCGAGCACATGCTGCGCCAGGTGACGCCCGGGCGCTACGACGCCTACGAGGCCCTGCTGCGCGCGCTCGCCACCCCCACATCCGGCCAGGTCTGGATGCTGCTCTGGCACGGCCAGGCCGGCTCCCCCGACGCCCAGTACGGGAACATGGAGGTCGACGGCTACGGCTACGCGCCCTGCGTCACCTCCGCCCAGGAGCTGTCGGCCAGCGGCTGGAACCGGTCGTACGAAGTGGTCGACGGCCTGGAGGTGGCCCGCGCCCTCTACCCGGACCACTACGGCCTGTGGCTCAATCCGCACGCCCCCGGCGGCGGTGTCGGCATCCCGTGGCTCGACCTGCGCCGCATCGCCTCCGGCCTGGACCGCCAGCCGGCGGGCCCCCTGCGCCTGTCCGAACCGGCCATCGAGGTCCCCCAGTTCTACGCCCTGCTCGCGCAGAACGCCCACCGCACCCCGGCGGTCCGCGCGCTGCGCCGCGCCTGGGTGCAGCCGGCGCTGGGCGCGCCGTACCTCGCCATCGGTCTCGACGTGTACGACACCTCCCCGCCGGCCGTCGACGCGGTGCGCGGAATGATGCAGCAGTCCGTCGGCGCGGTGCCGGACGGGCTGCCGGTGTCGACGGTGGCGATGACCGACGCCCACGATCCGGTCGCCATGTGGCTGCGTGCCCACGCCCGCCCGTTCTACGACCGCGAGGCCCATGCGGCCGCCCCCGCCCAGGCGCCGGCGGGCGGGTACGGATACCCTCCGGCCGGAGGACGGTACTGACCGTCGCGGGGCTGGTCCCGCCGGTACCGGGGGACATCTTCGCGCGTAGACGGGGGCGTAAGGTCCCGTCTCGCCCTCGATGCCCCAACTCGTCCGTGTCCGGCCCCCGTTACCCAGTGTCCGGATAACGGAACACCTCAAACAGCATCACGGTTGCGCATCCATTCCCCTTCAAGTCTGGCTACAGATCGCCAAAGCGTTGAAGACTCCCGAAACGAGGGGCGATTGCCCGCCCCTGTGTACGACGGACTGATCACGCCGCTACAGCGGCAAGTGCGGGCCGGCTACCGCCGGTTGAGAGGGGTCCCTGCCAGATGACGGCACCATTGCACGAGCCGACCGCGGAAGCGGCCCCAAGTGCTGCCGAGGAAGCGGCGGTTGCCGGCGCCGACGCCAAGGCGGTACAGGGACGTTCCCTGGGCCGGATCGCCTGGGAGCGCCTGAAACGGGACAAGCTGGCCCTGACGGGCGGCGTCGTGGTACTCGCCCTCATCGTGATCGCGGTGCTCGCGCCCCTGATCACCTCCCTCTACGGGCAGGAGCCCAACGCCTTCAACGAGGACAAGATCGACCCCCTGTTCGGCACCCCCACGGGGTCCCTGGGCGGGATCAGCGGCGAGCACTGGCTGGGTGTCGAACCGGTCAACGGCCGCGACGTCTTCGCCCGCATCGTCCACGGTGCCCGGATCTCGCTGCTCGTCGGCTTCCTGTCCGCGATGGTCGCCGTGGTCATCGGCACCGTCCTGGGTGTCCTGGCCGGCTTCTTCGGCGGCTGGGTCGACGCCCTCATCAGCCGGATCATGGACGGCCTGCTGGCCTTCCCGCAGCTGCTGTTCATCATCGCGCTGGTCTCCGTCATGCCCGACAACATGCTGGGACTGAGCGGCACGGGCGTGCGACTGCTCATGATGATCCTGGTCATCGGCTTCTTCGGCTGGCCCTACATCGGTCGCGTGGTCCGCGGCCAGACACTCTCGATGCGTGAACGCGAGTACGTCGAGGCGGCCCGGTCCCTGGGAGCCGGACGGTTCTACATCCTGTTCAAGGAACTGCTGCCCAACCTGGTGGCGCCGATCATCGTCTACACCACGATGATGATCCCCACCAACATCCTCACCGAGGCGGCGCTCAGCTTCCTGGGCGTGGGCGTCAAGCCGCCCACCTCGTCCTGGGGGCAGATGCTCTCGAGCGCGATCGACTACTACAAGTCGGATCCCATGTACATGGTGGTTCCCGGTGTGGCGATCTTCATCACCGTTCTTGCCTTCAACCTCTTCGGCGACGGCGTGCGCGACGCGCTGGACCCGAAGGGCTCCCGCTGACCTGCCGTACCGGCAAGCGACCCGTGGCACCTGCACGGGGTCTCTCATCTAATCCGGAGGATCCGAGATCGTGACTACCCAACGCACCTCAGGGCGGCGCAAGCAGGCTTTGGCCGCTGCCGCAGTGGTCGCCGCGCTGCTGACCACGGCGGCGTGCGGCGGCGGCGGAGACGACAGCAGCGGCGGCTCGAAGAACGGCGCGGCCCAGTTCGACGCGGCCAACAACAAGGTCCTTCAGGCCTCCGAGGCCAAGAAGGGCGGCACGCTGAAGTTCGCGAGCACGCAGGACGCCGACTCGTGGGACACCACGCGCGGTTACTACGGCTTCATGTGGAACTTCTCCCGCTACTACAGCCGCCAGCTCGTCACGAACAAGACGGAGCCGGGCGCCGCCGGAGCGCAGGTCACCCCCGACCTCGCCACCGGGCTCGCCAAGGTCTCGGACGACGGCAAGACCTACACGTACACCCTGCGTGACGGTGTCACCTGGGAGGACGGCAAGCCGATCACCTCCAAGGACGTCAAGTACGGCATCGAGCGCGTCTGGGCGCAGGACGTGCTGTCCGGCGGTCCGGTCTACCTGAAGGACGTCCTGGACCCCAAGGGTGAGTACCCCGGTCCCTACAAGGACACGTCGAAGGACAAGCTCGGTCTGAAGGCGATCGAGACCCCCGACGACAAGACCATCGTCTTCAAGCTGCCGCAGGCCAACTCGGACTTCGAGGAGATGCTGGCGCTGACCTCGGCGTCCCCGGTCCGCCAGGACAAGGACACCAAGTCCAAGTACGGCCTGCGCCCGTTCTCCTCGGGCCCGTACAAGTTCGAGTCCTACAACCCGGGCAAGGACCTCACCCTGGTCCGCAACACCGAGTGGAAGCAGGAGTCGGACCCGGTCCGCAAGGCGTACCCGGACAAGATCACGATCAAGTTCTTCTCCAACGCCAACGACCTGGACGCCCGCCTGATCGCCGGCGACTACGACCTGGACCTGGCCCAGACCGGTCTGTCCCCGCAGGGTCGCACCACCGCCCTGCAGGAGCACAAGGGCAACCTGGACAACCCGGTCTCGGGTTACATCCGGTACGCGTCCTTCCCGCAGAACGTGAAGCCGTTCGACAACGTCCACTGCCGCAAGGCCGTTCTCTACGGGGCCGACCACGTCTCGCTGCAGACCGCGCGCGGCGGCCCGGTCGCCGGTGGCGACATCGGCACCAACATGCTGCCGCCGTCCGTCCCGGGCTCCGAGGGCCAGAAGTACGACCCGTACGGCATGGCCGGTGAGAACAAGAAGGGCAACGTCGCCAAGGCCAAGGAAGAGCTGAAGGCCTGCGGCCAGCCGAACGGCTTCAAGACCACCATCGCGGTCCGCAACAACAAGCCGGTCGAGGTGGCCACCGCCGAGTCGCTCCAGGCGTCGCTGAAGAAGGTCGGCATCGACGTCGAGATCGACCAGTACGACGGTTCGCAGTACGCCAGCGTCATCGGCGCCCCCGCCAACGTCCAGAAGAAGGGCTACGGCATCATCATCATGGGCTGGGGCCCGGACTTCCCGTCCGTGCAGGGCTACGGTCTGCCGCTGTGGCACAGCGACTACATCCTCGACAGCGCGAACAACAACTTCGCGATGATCAAGGACAAGGCCATCGACGGCCTGTTCGCGGACTACCTGACCGAGCTGGACGACGCGGGCAAGGCCAAGATCGCCACGGAGATCAACCACAAGGTGATGGAGGGCGCGTACTACCTGCCCTTCGTCTTCGAGAAGTTCATCAACTGGCGCTCCAACCGACTGGCGAACGTGTACACGACCGACGGCTACAGCGGTATGTACGACTTCGTCAACCTCGGCCTGAAGTCCTCGAAGTAACCGGTACACCCGCCGTACGGCACGAAAGGCAGGTGAAGGCCGGCGCGGCGTGACCGCGGGCCGCCGGACGATCTCCGGCGGCCCTCGGTCCGCAGCGGGCCGCAACCCGTGCTCGCTTATCTCATCAGGCGGCTGTTCGCCGCCGCAGTGATGCTCGTGGTCATCATCCTGGTGGTCTTCGGCATCTTCTTCCTCGTCCCCAAGTGGGCGGGCGTCGACGTCGCCCTGAGCTTCGTGGGCAAGCAGGCGGACCCCGCCGCCGTCGAGGGAGTGCGACAGAAGCTGGGTCTGTCCGACCCGGTCTTCGTCCAGGCCTGGGAGTTCTTCAAGGGCATCTTCGTGGGCCGTACCTACGCGGCCGGCGGTGACGTCACCAACTGCGCCGCGCCGTGCTTCGGCTACTCCTTCCGCACCGAACAGTCCGTGTGGCCGGTGCTGACCGAGCGTTTCCCGGTGACCCTGGCTCTCGCGCTCGGTGCGGCCGTCCTGTGGCTGATCTTCGGCCTCGCCGCCGGTGTGCTCTCCGCCCTCAAGCGGGGCACCCTGTGGGACCGCGGCGCGATGATCGTCGCGCTGGCGGGCGTCTCCCTCCCCATCTACTTCACCGGCCTGGTCAGCCTGGCGGTCTTCTCCTACGGCCTGGGCTGGATCGACGGTGAGTTCGTGCCCCTGGAGGACAGCCTCACCGGCTGGCTCGGCGGCATGATCCTGCCCTGGGTCACCCTGGCCTTCCTGTACGCCGCGATGTACGCCCGGATCACCCGGGCCACCATGATGGAGATCCTCGGCGAGGACTACATCCGCACCGCGCGTGCCAAGGGCCTCAGGGAGGCGGTCGTCATCCGCAAGCACGCCATGCGGTCGACCCTGACCCCGCTGCTCACCATGCTCGGCATGGACCTCGGCGCCCTCATGGGCGGCGCTATCCTGACCGAGACCACGTTCAGCCTCCCCGGCCTCGGCCAGAAGGTGCTGGACGCCATCAAGACCCAGGACCTGCCCTTCATCCTGGGCGTCGTCCTGATCACTTCCCTCGCGGTGCTGATCGCCAACCTCGTGGTGGACATCCTGTACGCCGTGATCGACCCCCGAGTGAGGCTCGCATGACCGAACTCAGCAAGAGCGGAGCAGCCGTGGGCGAGCCCACCGGCACCTCGCCCGCGCCGAGCGCCTTCCTGGAAGTACGCGACCTGAAGGTGCACTTCCCGACCGACGACGGCCTGGTCAAGTCCGTCGACGGGCTCAGCTTCCAGCTGGAGCGGGGCAAGACCCTCGGCATCGTGGGCGAGTCCGGCTCGGGCAAGTCGGTGACCTCGCTCGGCATCATGGGCCTGCACACCGCCGGCCAGTACGGCAAGCGCAAGGCCCAGATCTCGGGTGAGATCTGGCTGGACGGCACCGAGCTGCTCTCCGCCGACCCGGACCACGTGCGCAAGCTGCGCGGCCGCGAGATGGCGATGATCTTCCAGGACCCGCTGTCCGCCCTGCACCCGTACTACACGATCGGTCAGCAGATCGTGGAGGCGTACCGCATCCACCACGACGTGGACAAGAAGACCGCCAAGCGCCGCGCGGTGGAGATGCTCGACCGCGTCGGCATCCCGCAGCCGGACAAGCGGGTGGACAGTTACCCGCACGAGTTCTCCGGCGGCATGCGCCAGCGTGCGATGATCGCGATGTCGCTGGTCAACAACCCCGAGCTGCTCATCGCGGACGAGCCGACCACCGCCCTGGACGTGACCGTCCAGGCGCAGATCCTCGACCTCATCCGGGACCTGCAGAAGGAGTTCGGCTCCGCGGTCATCGTCATCACCCACGACCTGGGCGTCGTCGCCGAGCTGGCCGACGACCTCCTGGTGATGTACGGCGGCCGGTGCGTCGAGCGAGGCCCGGCGGAGAAGGTGTTCTACGAGCCCCGGCACCCCTACACCTGGGGCCTGCTCGGCTCGATGCCGCGGCTCGACCGCGACCAGCAGGAACGCCTCATCCCGGTCAAGGGCTCCCCGCCCTCGCTCATCAACCTGCCGTCCGGCTGCGCCTTCAACCCGCGCTGCCCGTACGCCGACGTGCCCAAGGACGACGTCACCCGCACGGTCCGCCCCGAGCTGGCCGAGGTCGGCAGCAAGCACTGGGCCGCCTGCCACATGTCGCAGGAGCAGCGGGAGCGTATCTGGACCGAAGAGATTGCGCCGAAGCTGTGAGCGAGAACGCCAAGGACGAAGCAGTGGCCATTCCTGCGCAGAGCGACGGCACACAGGGCGACGCCGCCCGGGCCGCCACCCTCACCAAGGACGCCGCCCCCGGCGAGACCCTGCTGAAGGTGACCGGGCTGCAGAAGCACTTCCCGATCAAGAAGGGCCTGCTGCAGCGCCAGGTCGGCGCGGTGCGCGCCGTCGACGGCATCGACTTCGAGGTCAAGTCCGGTGAGACCCTCGGCGTCGTCGGCGAGTCGGGCTGCGGCAAGTCGACCATGGGCCGGCTCATCACCCGGCTGCTCGAGCCGACCGCCGGCAAGGTCGAGTTCCAGGGCAAGGACATCACCCACCTCGGGGTCGGCGGCATGCGCCCGCTGCGCCGCGACGTGCAGATGATCTTCCAGGACCCGTACTCGTCGCTGAACCCGCGCCACACCATCGGCACGATCGTCAGCGCCCCCTTCAAGCTCCAGGGCGTCGAGCCCGAGGGCGGGGTCAAGAAGGAGGTCCAGCGGCTGCTGTCGGTGGTCGGTCTCAACCCCGAGCACTACAACCGCTACCCGCACGAGTTCTCCGGCGGCCAGCGCCAGCGCATCGGCATCGCCCGCGCGCTCGCGCTCAACCCCAAGCTGGTCGTGGCCGACGAGCCGGTCTCCGCGCTGGACGTGTCGATCCAGGCCCAGGTCGTCAACCTCCTCGACGACCTCCAGCAGGAGCTGGGCCTGACGTACGTGATCATCGCGCACGACCTGTCCGTCGTCCGGCACGTCTCGGACCGGATCGCGGTGATGTACCTCGGCAAGATCATGGAGCTGGCCGACCGCGACCTGCTCTACAAGACGCCGATGCACCCGTACACCAAGGCGCTGATGTCGGCGGTCCCGATCCCCGACCCGGCACGCAAGTCGGCCAAGAGCGAGCGCATCCTGCTCAAGGGCGACGTGCCCTCGCCGATCGCCCCGCCGAGCGGCTGCCGCTTCCACACCCGGTGCTGGAAGGCGACGCAGATCTGCACGACGACCGAGCCGCCGCTGAAGGAGCTGCGCCCCGGCCAGCAGGTCGCCTGCCACCACCCGGAGAACTTCGAGGACCAGGCCCCGCAGGACGTCGTCCTGCTCTCCGACGCCAAGGAGGCGGCGGAGCTGGTGTCCGAGAAGGCACTGGCGGAGTCGGCGGCGACCTCGGCGGCGGTGGCCGCGGAGGTCGAGGCCGGCACCGAGCACTCCGAAGACGCCGCGAGCGGTGACGAGCCCGGCGCGGAGGGCGCGGAGGGCACCGAGAGTGCCGATGGTGCCAAGGGCGCGGAGGGCGCCAAGGGTGCCGAGGGCGCGGAGAGCCCCAAGGGTGCCAAGAGCACCAAGGGTACGGAGAGCCCCAAGGGCGCCAAGGGCACCGAGAGTGCCGAGGGCGCCGACGAGGAGCCTCCCGCCAAGGAGAAGTGAGCTTGCCCTGCCGGTGAGCCCCCGCCTTCATTTGTAAGGCGGGGACTCACCGGCAGGTAAGAATAGAAGGGTGTACGAGCAACTCTTCAGCCCCACCGTCCAGCACACGCTCGACCTGATCGGCATCTTCGTCTTCGCCATCTCCGGCGCCCTGCTGGCCGTACGCAAGAACTTCGACGTGTTCGGCATCGCCGTCCTCGCCGAGGTCACCGCGCTGGGCGGCGGGCTGTTCCGGGACCTGGTCATCGGCGCCGTACCGCCCGCGGCCTTCACGGACCTGGGGTACTTCATCACCCCGCTCTTCGCCACCCTGCTGGTCTTCTTCCTCCACCCCCACGTGGAGCGCCTCCAGACCGGCGTGAACATCTTCGACGCGGCCGGTCTCGGCCTGTTCTGCGTCGCCGGCACGACCAAGGCGTACGACTACGGGCTCGGCCTGACCGCCTCCGCCTGCCTGGGCCTGGCCACGGCCGTGGGCGGCGGCGTACTGCGGGACGTGCTGGCCAACGAGGTGCCGTCGCTGCTGCGCTGGGACCGCGACCTGTACGCCGTCCCGGCGATCGTCGGCGCCACCATGGCCGCCCTGTGCATCCGCTACGAGGCGCTCACCCCGTTCACCACCGGACTCGCGGTGGTCACGGCCTTCGCCCTGCGCCTGCTCGCCCTGCGGTTCCACTGGCGGGCCCCGCGCGCCTGGAACCGGCGGTCGACGGTGACGGAGGGGGAGTGAGGCCCGGCGGCACTACCGCCTGTCCGGGACGTCCTTGACGAACACCAGCCCGTCGATCGCGGCCAGGTGGGCCGGATCGAGCGAGGCGTAGCCGAACCAGGGGGACACGCGGGACGCGGGCCGCGTGTCGCCGAGAACGCCGGCCAGCCCGGCGGCGTCGACGACGCAGCGCTCCTCCGGTAGCCCGTACAGGAGCCCTTCGACGGTGTCCGGCGGAGGGACGTCCACTCCCCGGTGCCTGATCGTGCCGAGGGCCGTGGCGACGACGGCGTACTCCTCGCCGAGCCGGGCGCTCACCAGCGCACCGGCGCTCCACCACTCCACCTGCCCCTGCCACATCCGCATCGTGCTCTTCTCCCGCTGGAGGTGGGCGTTCTGGGCGTGGACGAGCACCGGACCCCGGTCGGCGAGCGCGAGGAGGTTGTGGGCCATCATCCGGTCCCGCACGCCCAGCAGCCGGTTCATGCGTGCCGGTGAGGTGTCGGCCATCCAGGAGTGGTAGCGCAGCAGGCCGGTCGCGGCCCGCCCGTACAGGCACGCCCGCTCCCAGTCGTCCGGCGAGGTCGCCGCGAGCAGGTGCGGCGTCTGCTCGTCGAGCAGCGACACCAGGTCGTCGGCGAGCAGCCGCAGCTCCCCGGCCTCGGCCGACCGCCCCACGGACCGGGCCGGGTCCGTCATCGCGGCGGGCTCGGTCCACCGGTCGTCGGCACCGAGCAGACGGTCGAGTGTCTCCGCGGTGCACGGGAGCAGGCCCGCGTCCACCCGGGCCTGCTCCAGGTAGCCGTGGAGCGCGGTGAGCGCCTGCCGGGGGCTCGCGGCGCCGGTGATCTCCAGCGGGCCGTCGAAACCGGCGAAGCGGAGCCGCTCGGCGGCGGGCCGGCCCTCCTTGTCGGCGCGCTCGTTGTGGGCGCGCATCCAGCGCACGAGTTCGCGGTTGGCCGCCGAGGCTCCCCAGCCGTGGCTGAACCCGTGCTCCATGACCTCGTCGAGGGTGCCCGTGCCGGAGGTGACGTAGTCGTCCACGACCAGGCCCATCAGGCAGTCGCTCTCGAGCGCGATCGTCCGGTAGCCCTCCACTTCGACGAGCTGCCGGAAGAGGTCGTTGCGGATCTCGAGCAGGGCGTCCTCGCCGTGGGTGGGTTCGCCCAGGGCGAGCAGCCGGGGCCGGCCGGGGAGCAGCGCCATGACGGCGGCGGACTCGACGGGGTGGACGGTGTCCTCGATGCCAGTAGCCATGCCCCCAACGCTATCGTTGAACTTCCGGTTGAAACTCTGTCGCGATACTGTCCCGCCCATGGTTCGAAAGTCTCAAAGCAGTGACAGGCTCAGGCCGGTCGATCTCGCGCGCGGGCACGGTCTGTCGACGCAGGCCGTCCGGAACTACGAGGAGGCCGGCATCCTCCCGGCCGCCGGTCGCACGGCCCACGGCTACCGCACCTACACCCCCCTGCACGCCCGGGCGCTGGACGCCTTCCTCGCCCTGGTGCCCGGCCACGGTCACCAGTCGGCGGCGTCGATCATGCGGGCCGTGAACCGGGACGCGGTGGACGAGGCGTACCGGCTCATCGACGAGAGCCACGCCCAGCTGCTCGACGACCGGCGAACGCTCCGGGCCGTGGAGAGCGCGCTGCGCGACCTGGCGCCCACCGCGGGCGCCGCGCCCGCCTTGCACCCCGCGCCCGGTGTGCCGGCGGCCGGTTCCGGCGGAACGTTCGTCGGTCCGCTGGCGGCGGAGCTCGGTATCCGGCCCGCGACGCTGCGCAAGTGGGAGCGTGCCGGGCTGGTGCGCCCGCGCCGCGACCCGCTGACCGGATACCGCGTCTACGGCGAGACCGACGTACGGGACGCCCGGCTGGCCCACCAGCTCAGACGGGGCGGCTATCTGCTGGAGCAGATCGCCCGCGTGATCGACCGGGTGCGGGCCGCCGGTGGACTGGAGCCGCTGGAGGCGACCCTGCACGACTGGCACGGCCGGGTGTCCGCTCGTGGACGGGCGATGCTGACCGGCGCGGCCGAACTGGAGGCGTACCTCCGTGAGCGCGGACGAGGGCTCAGTACCCCGAGTGGGGGAGGAGGGGGTGAGGAGACGAGGGGGTGAGGGGTGAGGGGTTGGTGGCCGGGCACGTCCGAGGATTCACCCTCCCGTCAGCAGAAAGCTACCGCTTAGTAGCTCCGTTGTTGTACCGTGCAGCCATGCCAGAAGCAGCCTCCGCAGCGGCCACGCGTGCCACCATCGGCGACAGCGAGTTCGACCGGGACACCACCGTCACCCGGCGCGCCCCGGGTGTCTACGACATCGACCTCTCCGCCGGCTGGACGATCATCAACGCCGTCAACGGCGGCTACCTGCTGGCCGTCCTGGGCCGCGCCCTCGGGGACGCCCTCCCGCACCCCGACCCCTTCACCATCTCGGCGCACTACCTCACGGCCTCCCGGCCGGGCCCGGCGGTCGTGCGCACCGAGACCGTCCGCACCGGGCGCACCGTCTCCACCGGCCAGGCCTCCCTCTTCCAGTACGACGACGAGGGCAACGAAGTCGAGCGCATCCGCGTCCTCGCCTCCTACGGCGACCTCGACGCGCTGCCCGACGACGTCCGCACCTCGGCGAAGCCCCCCGCGATCCCGCCGATGGACCAGTGCTTCGGCCCGGAGGACGGCCCCGCTCCCGTCGAAGGCAGTTCGGCCATCGCCGACCGGCTGATGCTCAAGCTGGACCCGGCCACGCTGGGCTGGGCGCTCGGGCAGCCCTCGGGCCGGGGCGAGATGCGGGCCTGGTTCGGCCTGGCCGACGGCCGCGACGCCGACCCCCTGTCGATGCTCCTCGCGGTGGACGCGCTGCCCCCGACCGCCTTCGAGCTCGGGCTCAAGGGCTGGGTGCCGACGGTCGAGCTGACCGTGCACGTGCGGTGCCGCCCGGCGCCGGGCCCGCTGCGCGTCTCCATCACCACCCGCAACCTCGCCGGCGGCTTCCTGGAGGAGGACGCCGAGGTCTGGGACAGCGCCGACCGCCTGGTGGCCCAGTCCCGGCAGCTGGCCCGGGTCCGGCTCGGCTGACCCCCGTCCCTCGCGGCGGGGCCGGCGCCGTGAAGTCCGGCCGTCCCGTCGTCCACCGGGACGTCGTCGAGGCACTGTCCGCCTCCGGCGTCCCGGTGGCGAGGCCGGTCCGCGGCCGGTCCGCCGACGGTCTGGCGAGCCGTCAGTCCAGCCAGTGCCGGCGACCGAGGCCGATCAGCCGCATCTGGCGGGTCGCGGTGTCGGCGGCGCGCCGGCGCGACTCCTCCGACGTCCCCGGTGTCTCCGGTGTCTCCGGGGCCTCCAGTGCCTCCAGGAACAGGGAGCCCGCGGCGAGCATCTGGTCGACGTACAGACCCGCGAGCATCAGCAGGTCGGCGTCGCTCCAGCCCTCCGACACCGGGTCCTTGGCCAGCTCGGCCTTCACCTCCTCGGCGAACCGGGCCAGTTGCTCCCGTATCGCCTCCCGTACCGGCTGCACCCCGCCGTGCCGCTCGCGGGCGATGAACCGGACGTGGGCGGGGTACGCGGCCACGTGACCCGCGATCAACTCGACCGCCCGGGCGATGCGTTCCTCGCTGCCCCCGGCCGGTGACACCGTCGTCCTGATCATCGGGTGCAGACTGCCCAGCGCCTCCTCCACCAGCGCCACGCCGAGGTCGGCGGTGGAACGGAAGTGCCGGTAGAAGGCGGTCGGGGCGACGCCCGCGGCGCGGGTGACCTCGCGCAGGCCCAGGCTGCTCAGACTCTGCTCCTCCAGCAGTCCCAGAGCCGCGTCCATGAGCGCCTGCCGGGTCTTCTGCTTCTGGGCCTGCCGAACGCCGACGGTGTGACTCATGCCATGCAGTTAACAACTGTTCTCTCGAATTGGAAAGCCGTGCGGCGCGCTAGACTGCAAAGTCAGTGAACAACTGTAACCGCAATCGTTCACGAGAGGTCGGAGGATCCGCTCCATGCTGTTTCTCGTCGCCGCACTCCTGCTCTTCGGCCTGGTGCTGGGCACCGTCGCCCACGCCCCGCCCGCCTTCTCCGCCGCCGCCGGACTGGTCATCGCCGTCTGGCTCGGCATCTTCGCGCTCCGTGAGCGGCACGGCCGCCGGCGGAGCACCTCGGCCCGCTGACGCACGGACCGTCGCCCAGTAGGGAGATCACCATGCAGTTCACCGCACCGGCCACCACCCACCGGACCGGCATCCGGGACACCGACGGCATGGCCGTCGCCTCCTTCGTCCTCGGCCTGCTCGGTCTGCTCGTGCTCAACGTCCTCCTCGGCCCGATCGCCATCGTCCTGGCGTGCGTCGCCCTGCGGCACGGCACCGCACGCCGCGGCCGGGCCCTGCTCGGTCTCGGACTGGGCGTCGCCGACCTGCTGGTCCTGGCGGCGTTCATGGCCGCGGACAACACGATGTCGTGGAGCGTGTGAGTCACGCCGCGGACCGCACGAGCAGCGGCGCCAACCGTGCGGGCCGCGCACCAAGAGGTTGAGCGCGCAGGGGCCGAACGTGAAGAGGCCGAACGTGAAGAGGCCGAACACGAAGGGGCCGAACGCAAAGAGACCGGCCTTGATCTGAGGCCCGGCGGGAGTGCCCCGTAGAATCGGGCCCACCATGGCTTACCTCGACCACGCCGCGACCACCCCGATGCTTCCCGAGGCGGTCGAGGCACTCACCGCGCACCTGGGCGCCACCGGCAACGCCTCCTCCCTCCACGCGTCCGGCCGCCGCGCGCGGCGTACCGTCGAGGAGGCCCGCGAAACCCTCGCCGAGTCCCTCGGCGCCCGCCCCAGCGAGGTGGTCCTCACCTCCGGCGGCACCGAGGCCGACAACCTCGCCGTCAAGGGCCTGTACTGGGCCCGCCGTGACGCCGACCCGGCCCGCACCCGTGTCCTGACCAGCCCTGTCGAGCACCATGCGGTCCTCGACGCCGTCCACTGGCTCGGCGAGCACGAGGGCGCGAGGGTCGAGTACCTGCCGGTCGACGCGCACGGCCGCGTCCACCCCGAGGCCCTGCGCGAGGCCATCGCCCGTGACCCCGCCGACGTGGCCCTCGCCACCGTCATGTGGGCCAACAACGAGATCGGCACGATCATGCCGGTCCGTGAACTCGCCGACGTGGCCGCCGAGTTCGACGTGCCCCTGCATGCCGACGCGGTCCAGGCCGTCGGCCAGCTCCCCGTCGACTTCGCCGCTTCCGGACTCGCCGCCATGACGGTTTCCGGCCACAAGATCGGCGGCCCCTACGGCATCGGCGCGCTGCTGCTCGGCCGCGAGCACAGCCCCGTACCCGTCCTGCACGGCGGCGGCCAGGAACGCCACGTCCGCTCCGGCACCCTCGACGTCCCCGCCGTCGCCTCCTTCGCGGTCGCCGGCCGCCTCGCCACCGGGCAGCGCGAGTGGTTCGCCCGCGAGATCGGAGCCCTGCGCGACGACCTGGTCGACGCCGTCCGCACGGCGGTCCCGGACGCGATCCTCGGCGGCGACCCGGCGCCGCAGGGCCGCCTCCCCGCCAACGCCCACTTCACCTTCCCGGGCTGCGAGGGCGACTCCCTCCTCCTCCTGCTCGACGCCCAGGGCATCGAGTGCTCCACCGGGTCCGCCTGCACCGCGGGCGTCGCCCAGCCCAGCCACGTACTGCTGGCCACCGGCACCGACCCCGACCTGGCCCGCGGCACGCTGCGCTTCTCCCTCGGCCACACCTCCACGGAGGCCGACGTCGAGGCGCTCGCCAAGGCGATCGGCCCGGCGGTGGAACGGGCCCGGGCGGCGGGGCTGACCTGAGCGCGGCGGGGCCGACCTAAGCGCCGGACGGGGACGGATCCCCCGACGGAGCCCCCGACGGACTGCCCGACGGGGTGCTCGTGGCCGCCCGCCGGACCAGCTCCATGTACCGGTCCCAGTCCCAGTGCGGCCCCGGATCGGTGTGATCGGTGCCCGGCACCTCCACGTGGCCGATGATGTGCTCGCGGTCCATGGGTATCTCGTACCGCGCGCAGATCCCCGCCGTCAGCCGCGCGGAGGCCGCGTACATCGCGTCGGTGAGGTCCTGCGGGCGGTCCACGAAACCCGCGTGCTCGATGCCGACACTGCGCTCGTTGTAGTCGCGGTTGCCCGCGTGGTAGGCCACGTCCAGCTCACGGATCATCTGGGTGACGCGCCCGTCCTGCCCGACGATGTAGTGCGACGCCGCCTTGTGCGCCGGGTTCTGGAACGCCCTCACCGCGCTCTCGAAGCTGCCCTGCGTGACATGGACGATCACCATGTCGACGCCGAAGTCGTCCGGCCGGTCGGCACGCCGCCAGTTCTCGTCCGAGGCCGCCACCCACCGCGCGCCGCTGTAGTCGACCGCGCCCTCCTCGCGGGGCCGCTCGACTCCCGGCACCCGCCACCACAGGCGCGCCAGCTCGTCGCGCGCCAGCACGGCGGTGCCCACGGCCGTCGCCGCACCGCCGACGAGCAGCGCCCGCCGGCCGATACGCCGGTCCGCGTCCTTGGACCCGCCGGTGGATCCGCGGGCAGACCCGCCGGTGGATTCGCCCGTCGCGCCGCCGGTCGATCCGCCGGTGGATCCGCCGGTGGATCGACCGGCGGATGAGCTTCTGGATCCGTGCTTCGCCCCCATACGATCTTCAACGCATACTCGCGCGCTCCGGTTCCCGCCTCCCCGTACCCTGGAAGGGTTATGACTGACACCCCGCAGCGCACCCGTCCCCTCCGCGTCCTCGCCGCCATGTCGGGCGGAGTCGACTCCGCCGTCGCCGCCGCCCGTGCGGCCGAGGCGGGGCACGACGTGACCGGCGTCCACCTCGCACTCTCCGCGAACCCGCAGTCCTTCCGCACCGGCGCGCGGGGCTGTTGCACCATCGAGGACTCGCGGGACGCCCGCCGCGCCGCGGACGTCATCGGCATCCCCTTCTACGTCTGGGACCTCGCCGACCGCTTCCGGGAGGACGTCGTCGAGGACTTCGTCGCCGAGTACGAGGCGGGCCGCACCCCGAACCCGTGCCTGCGCTGCAACGAGAAGATCAAGTTCGCCGCGCTGCTCGACAAGGCGCTCGCCCTCGGCTTCGACGCCGTCTGCACCGGTCACTACGCCCAGGTGATCCTCCGCGAGGACGGCACCCGCGAGCTGCACCGCGCCTCCGACATGGCCAAGGACCAGAGCTACGTCCTCGGCGTCCTGGACGACCGTCAGCTCGCGCACGCCATGTTCCCGCTCGGCGACACGGTCACCACCAAGGACGAGATCCGCGCGGAGGCCGAGCGCCGGGGCCTCGCGGTGGCCAAGAAGCCCGACTCGCACGACATCTGCTTCATCGCCGACGGCGACACCCAGGGCTTCCTGGCCGACCGGCTGGGCAAGGCGGAGGGCGACATCGTCGACGAGGCGGGCAACCGGCTCGGCACCCACGAGGGCGCGTACGGCTACACCATCGGCCAGCGCAAGGGCCTCAGGATCGGCACCCCGGCCCCCGACGGCAAGCCGCGCTACGTGCTGGACATCTCCCCGGTGAACAACACCGTCACCGTCGGCCCGGCGGAAGCCCTGGACGTCGACGCCCTGCGCGCGATCAAGCCCCGCTGGTGCGGCGCCGCCCCGACCGGCCCCGGGACCTACACCGCCCAGCTCCGCGCCCACGGCGGCGAGACCGAGGTCCGGGCGGAACTGGTCGACGGCTCACTGGAGGTGTCGTTCACGCAGCCGGTGCGGGGCGTGGCCCCCGGCCAGGCGATCGTGCTGTACGACGGCACGCGCGTGGTGGGCTCGGCGACGATCGCGTCCACGTCGCGCGTGACGGCCGGCGCGGTCTGAACCGCGGGGGCGCCGTCCCCGGGGCCGCTCACCTCGCGGGGCCGCTCACCTCGCGGGGCCGCCCACCTCGCGAAGAACTCCGCCGGCACCGGGCCCAGTACGCCCGGCTCCACAGAACCGCCCGGGAACGGCTCGGCTCAGGACACTTCGACCTCGTAGAAGCAGAGGTGGTCCTTGATCTCCGCCACCTCCGGCTTCGGGTCCGGGTAGGCCCAGACCAGGTCCGCCGCGTCCGGCAGCGACCAGTAGGAGGCGTCGCCCTTGAAGGGGCAGTGCGTCTGCGTGCCGGACGGGGTCAGCAGGTCCAGGCGTACGTCCTGGGGCGGGATGTAGTACCGCTCAGGAAGGCCCGTCTCCCGCAGCACCAGCGCCTTGTCGCTCTCCGCCAGGAGCTGCCCGCCGTGCACCACGCGCACGTGCCGGTCGCTCGGCTCGACGGTGATGCGGTGTCCCTTGGTCACGGTCGTCCTCCTCGGTGACAGTGGTCTCGGTCACTACAGCGTGCCCGCAGGCCGGGTTCTTCCCCGCCGGGCGCCGAACGTACCGTTGCCCCATGAACATCTGCGTCTTCCTCTCCGCCGCCGACCTCGACGAGCGCTACACGCGCCCCGCGAAGGAGTTCGCCGAACTGCTCGGCAAGGGCGGGCACACCCTGGTGTGGGGCGGCTCCGACGTCGGACTGATGAAGGTGGTCGCCGACGGCGTGCAGGGGGCCGGAGGACGGCTGCTGGGGGTCTCCGTGGACTTCCTGGCGGCCAAGGCGCGCGAGGGCGCCGACGAGATGGTCGTCGCCCGGGACCTCGCCGAGCGCAAGCGGCTGCTGCTGGAGAAGGCCGACGCCGTCGTCATCATGGTGGGCGGCACCGGCACGCTGGACGAGGCCACGGAGATCCTGGAGCTGAAGAAGCACGGGCACACCGACAAGCCGGTCGTCCTGCTCAACACGGCCGGCTTCTACGACGGCCTCAAGGAGCAGTTCCGCCGGATGGAGGACGAGGGCTTCCTGCCCCGCCCCCTCACCGAGCTGGTGTTCTTCGCCGAGGAGCCCGTCGGGGCGCTGGCCTACCTGGAGGAGAGCCAGGGCGTCGCATGACCCCGCGGTGATGCGAGCATGGCGGGCATGGCTACACATGTGATCACCGGAGCGGGCTCCGGCATCGGCGCGGCCGTGACCCGCCGCCTGCACGAACGCGGTGACGAGGTCGTGCTGCACGCGCGCGACGCGGGCCGCGCGAAAGAACTGGCGGCCGCGTTCCCCGGCGCGAAGACGCTGGTCGGCGACCTGGCCGACCCCGACAAGCTCTCCTGGGCCTTCTCCCACCAGACCCTGCCCGACCGCGTGGACTCGCTGCTGCACATCGCCGGCGTGGTCGACCTCGGCCCGGTCGGCGACCTCACGTCCAGGACCTGGCGCAACCAGCTCAACGTCAACCTGGTCGCGCCCGCCGAGCTGACCCGCCTCTTCCTGCCCCAGCTGCGCGTCGCCCAGGGCCACGTGCTGTTCGTCAACTCCGGTTCCGGCCTGAACGCCCACGCCGGCTGGTCCGCGTACGCCGCCTCCAAGCACGGCCTGAAGGCCCTGGCCGACGCCCTGCGCCAGGAGGAGCACGCGAACGGCGTCCGCGTCACCTCGGTCTACCCCGGCCGCACCGCCAGCCCCATGCAGGCCAAGGTCCACCAGCAGGAGGGCAAGGAGTACGACCCCGCCCAGTGGATCGACCCCGAGTCGGTCGCCACGACGATCCTGATGGCCCTGGACCTGCCGAGGGACGCGGAGGTCAACGACCTGACGGTGCGGCCGGGACGGTGACCGCAGGCGGGGGAGCGGGCGCCGGGGCGATGCCGCCCGCATAGGCTGGCCGGGTGAGCGACAACAGCCAGACCAGCCCGCGTTTCGGCCCCGCCACCGGCGTCGGCTCCCAGCCGGGGGACGACGCCCGCGAGGCCGTCAAGACCGCCACCGGCACCTTCGAGGACTTCCCGTACCTGCCCGAGCTGCCCGCCCGCGGCCCCGGAGCCGACATGATCGGCCGCACCGCCGGAATGCTCGTCGAGCTGTACGCGCGCGTGGAGCCCAGCGGATGGCGGCTCGGCGACCGCCCGGGACGGGACACCAAGCGGGCCCGGGCCTGGCTCGGGCAGGACCTCGACGCCCTGGAGGAGTTCACCCAGGGCTACGAGGGGCCGCTGAAGGTCCAGGCCGTCGGCCCCTGGACGCTCGCCGCCGCCCTGGAACTCAGGAACGGCGAGGCGGTCCTCTCCGACGCCGGCGCCTCCCGCGACCTCGCCGCCTCGCTCGCGGAAGGCCTGCGCCTGCACCTGGCGGAGGTCCGGCGCCGCGTACCGGGCGCCCGGCCCGTGCTCCAGCTCGACGAGCCGTCCCTCACCGCCGTACTGCGCGGCCAGGTGCGCAGTGCCAGCGGCTACCGCACCCACCGGGCCGTCGACCGCCAGGTCGTCGAGGCAGCGCTCCGCGACGTCGCCGGGGTGCACGGGGACGGCCCCGTCGTGGTCCACTCCTGCGCACCGGACGTGCCGTTCGCCCTGCTGCGCCGGGCCGGCGTCGCGGGTGTCTCCTTCGACTTCTCGCTCCTCACCGAGCGTGACGACGACGCGATCGGCGAGGCGGTCGAGGGCGGCACCCGGCTGTTCGCCGGTGTCGTCCCGGGCACGGATGCCGCATTGTCGGACCCTGCCGGTAGCGTCATGGGGGTCAGGACGCTGTGGCGCAGGCTGGGGCTGCATCCGGGGCTTCTCGCGGAGGCGGTCACCGTCACGCCGGTGTGCGGACTCGCGGGCGCGTCCCCCGAGTACGCCCGCCGGGCACTCGCCCACTGCGCCCAGGCGGCGAGATCCCTCGCGGACGACCCAGAGTAACGGGAGGACAACACGGTGGCCGGCGACAAGCAGGCGGAGACGACGAGCGTGCCCGCCGAGGCGCGCGAGAAGCACGTGCAGCTCGCTGAGCGGATCGAGGAGCACCGCTTCCGGTACTACGTGAAGGACGCCCCCGTCGTCAGCGACGCGGACTTCGACCGGCTGCTGCGTTCCCTGGAGGAGCTGGAGGAGGAGTATCCGGAGCTGCGCACCCCGGACTCCCCGACCCAGAAGGTCGCCGGGTCCTACGAGACGGAGTTCACGGCCGTCGAGCACCGCTCCCGCATGCTCTCCCTCGACAACACCTTCAACGACGAGGAGCTCGCCGCCTGGACCGAGCGCATCGCCAGGGAGCTCGGCGAGCAGGAGTACCACTTCCTGTGCGAGCTGAAGGTCGACGGACTCGCCGTCAACCTCACCTACGAGCGCGGCCGGCTCGTCCGCGCGGCCACCCGCGGCGACGGCCGCACCGGCGAGGACATCACGCCCAACGTCCGCACCATCGCCGAGATCCCGGAGCGCCTGAAGGGGGACGAGGTCCCCGACCTCGTGGAGATCCGCGGCGAGGTCTACTTCCCGATGGAGAAGTTCCAGGAACTCAACCAGCGGTTGAACGAGGCGGGCGACAAGCCCTTCGCCAACCCGCGCAACGCGGCGGCCGGTTCGCTGCGCCAGAAGGACCCGCGCGTCACCGCCACCCGCCCGCTGCACATGGTGGTCCACGGCATCGGCGTCCTGGAGGGCTTCAAGGGCATGACCCGCCTCTCCCAGGCCTACGACCTGCTGAAGACCTGGGACCTGCCCACCTCCCCGCACAACAGGGTGGTCGACGGACTCGACGGCGTACGCGAGTTCATCGCGTACTACGGCGAGAACCGGCACTCCGTGGCGCACGAGATCGACGGTGTCGTCGTCAAGCTCGACGAGATCCGCCTCCAGGGACGCCTCGGCTCCACCGCCCGGGCACCGCGCTGGGCCATCGCCTACAAGTACGCGCCGGAGGAGGTCAACACCAAGCTCATCGACATCAAGGTCGGCGTCGGCCGCACCGGCCGCGTCACGCCGTACGCGCAGGTCGAGCCGGTCACGGTGGCCGGCAGCGAAGTGGAGTTCGCCACCCTGCACAACCAGGAGGTCGTCAAGGCCAAGGGCGTGCGCATCGGTGACACCGTGGTGCTGCGCAAGGCCGGTGACGTCATCCCGGAGATCCTCGGGCCGGTCGCCGACCTGCGGGACGACACCGAGCGGGAGTTCGTCATGCCGGCCGAGTGCCCCGAGTGCGGGACGCCGCTGAAGGCCATGAAGGAGGGCGACATCGACCTCCGGTGCCCCAACGCCCGTACCTGCCCGGCCCAGTTGCGCGAGCGCGTCGCCTACCTGGCCGGCCGGGAGTGCCTGGACATCGAGCACTTCGGCGGCGTCGTCGCGGCCGCGCTGACCGGGCCGCTGGAGCCGGCCGACCCGCCGCTGGTGGACGAGGGCGACCTCTTCGACCTCACCGTCGAGAAGCTGCTGCCCATCAAGGCGTACGTCCTCGACCCGGACAGCGGGCTGCCCAAGCGCGACCCGAAGACCGGCGAGGAGAAGATCGTCACGGTCTTCGCCAACAAGGAGGGCCAGCCGAAGAAGAACACCCTCGCGCTGCTGAAGCACATCGAGGAGGCCAAGACACGTCCGCTCGCCCGCTTCCTCAACGGACTCTCCATCCGGCACGTCGGGCCCGTCGCCGCCCAGGCCCTGGCCCGCGAGTTCCGCTCGCTCGACTGCATCGAACAGGCCACCGAGGCGGAGTTGTCGATCACCGACGGCGTCGGCCCGATCATCGCCGGGGCCCTCAAGGAGTGGTTCGCCGAGGAGTGGCACCGCGAGATCGTCCGCAAGTGGAAGGCGGCCGGAGTCCCGTTGGAGGACCGGTCGACGGGGGAGGACGAGGGGCCGCGCCCGCTCGAGGGACTCACCGTCGTCGTCACCGGCACCCTGGAGAACTTCACCCGGGACGGAGCCAAGGACTCCCTGCAGAGCAGGGGTGCGAAGGTGACCGGATCGGTGTCCAAGAAGACGTCGTTCGTCGTGGTCGGTGACAACCCGGGATCGAAGTACGACAAGGCGATGCAACTGAAGGTGCCGGTTCTGAACGAGGACGGTTTCACCGTCCTGCTCGAACAAGGACCCGAAGCGGCGGCCGGCGTCGCGCTTTCGGCTGAGGAATAGCGGTTGAAGGCCACCCGATCGGCGCATACCAGATGCATACGGGTGGCCTGGTCGCATTCGGGCAACCGTCGACGACCGGTGCCCCTGGAAGCCTTCCGCGGCCTACTGTTGAGATGTGCGCCCGCCGTGCCCAGTTGCGGTCGGGGCATCCCCCTGCCCCCGAGGGACGGGGGGAAGGGTTGTCCGACGCGGAGCCGTTGATGGTGGTCGAGGCGGGGGCCGCGTGGCGTGGGCACCGCCGGCTGTGAGAGGGACGGGAATGGAACCGACCGAGAGCGCCGCCGCGGGCTCACGGCTGAGCCTGCGTCGCATGGTGGGCGCGCGGCACGTGGGCCGGTGGCTCGGGCAGCGCGGTGGCGGCGCACCGCATCCCGCGCCCGCCGCCCGTGGCTCCGCGCCGCCGCCGACCGCCGGCCGTGGCTCCGCGCCGCCGTCCACCGCCCGTGACTCCGCGCGGCCGTCCGCCGGCCGTGGCTCCGGACCGTCGGCCGCCCGCCACCCCTCCGTGCTGTCCGACGCCGACGCCGACGGCGAACGGCACCTGTCCTGGCCCGCGTTGCCCGCGGCGATCGTCGCGGCCGCGGCCTTCGTGCTGGGCGCCGGGTTCTACCGCGCGTTCACCGACGGCCACGCCCTCTTCCCGTCCGGCACCGCCGGCTGGTCCCTGGCCGTACTGACCGGCATCGTCGTCGGCCACCTGGTGATGCTCGGCCGCTCCCGCTGGTGGGGCGGCACCGGCTCCGGCGCCGCCCTCACCCTCGCCGTCCTGATGCTGTACGGCTGGGTTCCGGCCGGCATGGTCAGCCTCACCGTCGTGGTCCTGGTCGGCGTAGCCCGCCGGGGCCGCTGGCGACAGGGCCTCCTGCACGGCGCGGTGGACATCCTCGGCATCGCCGCGGGCGCCCTGCTGCTGGGCTTCTGCGGCTCCGAGCCGTCCGTGGAGGAACCCTGGGACCCGAACACCTGGGGGGTGGCCGCGGCACCCAAGGTGGTGCTCGTCGCGGTCGCCTACCTCGCCGTCACCCGCGCCCTGCTGTGGTACCTGCAGACACCGCGCCCCGGTCTGCCCACCGTCGCCCGCACCGCCCTGGTCAGACAGGGCCTGGTCGCCGTCGCGCTGCTCGGCATCGCCCCGCTGGTCTGCGTGGTAGCCGTCGCCAAACCGCTGCTGCTGCCGCTGTTCTCCATCCCGCTGATCGCCCTCGACTCCACGCTGTGGATAGCCCGCGCCCGGGCCGAGGAGCAGTTGCGGGACCCGCTCACGGGACTGCCCAACCGGCAGTGGCTGCTCGAGCGGACCTGGACCGCGCTGGACGACGCCGAGCGCATCGGTGCCCGCGCCGCCCTGATGCTGATCGACCTGGACCGATTCCGGTCGGTCAACGACACGCTCGGACACCTCGCCGGCGACCGGCTGCTGCTGCAGACCGCCGACCGGCTGCGGCAGGCCCTGCCGCGCGGAGCGGAGGCCGCGCGGCTCGGTGGCGACGAGTTCGCCGTCCTGCTGCCCGTCGCCGACTCCACCACGTCGGCGACCCGGGTGGCCCGGGGCCTGGTGGCCGCGCTCAGCTCCCCGATGGACCTGGACGGACTCACCCTCGTCCTGGAGGCCAGCGCCGGGGTCGCCGTCTTCCCCGACCACGCGCTGGACGCCGAAGGCCTGCTGCGCCGCGCCGATGTGGCGATGTACCAGGCGAAGCGGGACCGTACGGGCGTGGAGGTCTACGAGTCCAAGCGGGACTCCAACACCCCGGACCGGCTCGGGCTGCTGGGCGACCTGCGCCGGGCCCTGGACGCCCACGAGGTCGAGCTGCACTACCAGCCCAAGGTCCGCTTCGACGGACAGGTCGCGGGTCTGGAGGCCCTGGTCCGCTGGGTGCACCCCGAGCGCGGCAAGGTGCCCCCGGACGAGTTCATAGCGATCGCCGAGTCCTCGGGCCTGATGCCCCATCTGACGGAGTACGTGCTGGAGACGGCCCTCGGGCAGGTCGCCCGCTGGCGCTCCCAGGGCCTGTTCGTGCCCGTCGCGGTCAACGTATCCCCGCGTGACGTCCACACCCCCGGCTTCGCGGGCGCGGTCGCCGCCCGGCTCGCCCGGCACGGCGTCCCGGCGGGGGCACTCCAACTGGAGATCACGGAACACGTCCTCCTCGAGGACCCGCAGCGCGCCGCCGACACCCTCAACGCGCTGACCGGCCACGGCGTGAAGATGTCCCTGGACGACTTCGGCACCGGGTACTCCTCCCTCGTCCACCTGCGGCGGCTCCCGGTCAGCGAGCTGAAGATCGACCGCTCGTTCGTGGCCCGGCTGGCCGTCGACACCGAGGACGCGGCGATCGTGCGCTGCACCGTCGACCTCGCGCACTCGCTCGGTCTGCTCGTCGTCGCCGAGGGGGTGGAGGACGACGAGACCTGGGAGCGCCTGCGCGACCTGGGCTGCGACGCCGTACAGGGCTGGCTGGTGGCGGCCGCGATGCCGCCCGAGGAGACGACGGCGTGGCTGCGTGCGCGGGGCTCGCGGGGCTGGGTGAGGCCGGCCGCCGCGCTGCCCGTGGCGGCGACCGACGAGTGACCCCGCCCACCCGCCGGACCCTGTCACCCGTCCGGCGGGTGCGCCCCTCGCGAAGGAGGCGTCCGCCGATTCCGCCGACGGCCGTCGACCGGGTGCGGCGCGGCGGACCTTCCGGCTCGGCCCGTTCAGTCCGTGGTTCGGTCCGCGGTGCGGTCCGCGGTGTTGTGCGGCACGAAGTGAGAGATCAGCAGGGCCAGCCGGTGCTCGTGGGCCCCCTCCGGTAGCCGGCCGCTGCGCATCAAGGTCACCAGCCCGTGCAGGCCCGCCCAGTACGTCTCCGTGAGCAGCCGCGGGTCCTCGCCCTGCGCCGCGGTCGGCTCGACGGCCTTCAGCAGTTCGCCGAACGCCTCCTGGAGGGCCGCCGGAGCCTCGGGCGTGGCGAACGGCAGGTCCACCCGGTGCGTGAACATCGCGTCGTAGAGCGCGGGGCGCCGTCGGGCGAAGGCCGTGTACGCCCGGCCGACCGCCGCCAGCGTCTCGCGCGTGCCCCCGGCCGCCGCGGCCGCCGCCCGCAGTTCGGCCGTGAGCTCCTCGCAGCCCCGCACCGCGACCGCCGCCATGATCGCGTCCTTGCCCTTGAAGTGGCTGTAGAGGACAGGCTGGCTGTACTCGATCTCGGCGGCCAGCCGACGAGTGGTGACCGCGTCCCAGCCCTCCGCCTCGGCCAGGTCCCGCGCGGCCGTCACGATCAGCCGCTCGCGTTCCGCTCGTTCGCGCTCCCGGCGCCCCTGGATCGTCATGCCCGGGATTCTAGCAGTGCTAGCCATTCTGTCGACGCTCTGCTAGCGTCACTCGCATCCCTAGCGCTGCTAGCAAGGAGTGGTCGTGACCGTTACCGCGTACACCCTGGCCATCGTGCTCAACCTGTTCTGCTTGTTCCTCGGCTACCGCTTCCTGTTCCGGCCCGCCCCCGCCGCCGCCGGCTACGGCGTCCCGGCCGACCCGGGTGGCGACGCCGGCGCCTATCTGACGGTCAAGGGCCTGAGGGACGGGACGTTCGGCCTGGTGGGTCTGGCGCTGCTGGTCTTCGCGGGCGCCCGTGCCGAGGCGTGGTTCATGCTGGCGGTGGCCCTCGTGCCGCTCGGCGACACGCTCGTAGTGCTGCGCCACGGGGGTACGAAAGCCGTGGCCTTCGGCGTTCACTTCGCCACCGCGCTCGTCGTCCTCGTCGGCGCCGGCCTGCTCTTCGCGGTCTGAGCGGCTCCACGCCCGCGGCCGGGAGGGAGCGGCGGAGGGAAACCGTTTAACGGGCACGGGGCGCCGCCCCATAGGATTGGGCCAAACCGACTTGCCAAAGCCGATTTGCCCACACCACACACACTCACCCCAGAGGAACGCTGCATGCCTGGCATCACGCGCGAGGAGGTCGCCCACCTCGCCCGGCTGGCGCGTCTGGAGCTGAAGCCCGAAGAGCTCGAGCACTTCGCGGGACAGCTGGACGACATCATCGGCGCGGTCGCCCGCGTCAGTGAGGTCGCCGACCAAGACGTACCGCCGACCTCGCACCCGCTCCCGCTGACGAACGTCATGCGGCCGGACGAGGTCCGTCCGTCGCTCACGCCCGAGCAGGCGCTCTCCGGCGCCCCGGCCCAGGAGCAGCAGCGTTTCAAGGTGCCGCAGATCCTGGGGGAGGAGTAACCGCCATGAGCGATCCCATCATCAAGCTCACCGCGGCCGAGATCGCCGCGAAGATCGCCTCCGGCGAGCTGACGGCCGTCGAGGTCACCGAGGCCCACCTGGCCCGCATCGAGGCCGTCGACGAGAAGGTGCACGCCTTCCTGCACGTCGACCGCGAGGGTGCCCTCGCGCAGGCCCGCGCCGTCGACGAGAAGCGCGAGCGCGGCGAGAAGCTCGGCCCGCTGGCCGGCGTCCCGCTCGCGCTCAAGGACATCTTCACCACCGAGGGCGTCCCCACGACCGTCGGCTCGAAGATCCTCGAGGGCTGGATCCCGCCCTACGACGCGACCGTCACCCAGCGCCTGAAGGCCGCCGACGTCGTCATCCTCGGCAAGACCAACATGGACGAGTTCGCCATGGGGTCCTCCACCGAGAACAGCGCGTACGGCCCGACCGGCAACCCCTGGGACCTCACCAAGATCCCCGGCGGCTCCGGCGGTGGCTCCTCCGCCGCCCTCGCCGCCTTCCAGGCGCCGCTCGCCATCGGTACCGACACCGGCGGCTCCATCCGCCAGCCGGCGGCCGTCACCGGCACGGTCGGCGTCAAGCCGACGTACGGCGGCGTCTCCCGCTACGGCATGGTCGCCTTCTCCTCCTCCCTCGACCAGGGCGGCCCCTGCGCCCGTACGGTCCTGGACGCGGCCCTGCTGCACGAGGTGATCGCCGGGCACGACCCGATGGACTCCACCTCCATCGACGCCCCGGTCCCCGCGGTCGTCGAGGCCGCCCGCAACGGCAGCGTCGCCGGCATGCGCGTCGGCGTCGTCAAGCAGTTCCGCGGCGAGGGCTACCAGGCCGGTGTCATCCAGCGCTTCGACGAGTCCGTCGAACTGCTGAAGGAACTGGGCGCCGAGGTCGTCGAACTGGACTGCCCGTCCTTCGACCTGGCCCTGTCGGCGTACTACCTGATCGCCCCCTCGGAGTGCTCCTCCAACCTCGCCCGCTTCGACGGCCTGCGCTACGGCGCGCGCGTCGGCGACGACGGCACGCACTCCGCCGAGGAGGTCACCTCCCTGACCCGCGAGGCCGGCTTCGGCCCCGAGGTCAAGCGCCGCATCATGCTCGGCACGTACGCCCTGAGCTCGGGCTACTACGACGCGTACTACGGCAGCGCCCAGAAGGTCCGCACCCTGATCAAGCAGGAGTTCGAGCGGGCCTTCGAGCAGGTGGACGTCATCGTCTCCCCGACGACGCCGACCACCGCCTTCGCGATCGGCGAGCGCGCCGACGACCCGATGGCGATGTACCTCGCCGACCTGTGCACCATCCCCACCAACCTGGCGGGCAACGCGGCCATGTCGCTGCCCTGCGGCCTCGCCCCCGAGGACAACCTGCCGGTGGGCCTGCAGATCATCGCCCCCGCCATGAAGGACGACCGGCTCTACAAGGTCGGCGCCGCCGTCGAGGCCGCGTTCGTGGAAAAGTGGGGCCACCCGCTGATCGAGGAGGCACCGTCGCTGTGAGCGCACTGACCAAGGCAAAGGGCTTCAAGAAGTCCCGGTCCGGCCTGTACGTCTCGATGGCCACGTCGGCGTTCGGCGCCGTCGGGGTGTACAAGCAGATCAAGAAGGCCCGGAGCGACAGCGACACCCTGCGGCTGCTCGACGCCGTCGTGACGGGTGCCGCGGTCGTCACCAACCTCGCCATCCTGTACCGCGAGCTGAAGCGTCTCGGCGACGACGACGTCCTGCTGGGCTGAGAGGGAAGTTACACCGTGACCACCACGACCGACCTGGTGTCGTACGAGGACGCACTCGCGTCGTACGACCCCGTCATGGGCCTCGAGGTCCATGTCGAACTCGGCACCCACACCAAGATGTTCTGCGGCTGTTCGACCGCACTGGGCGCCGACCCCAACACCCAGACCTGCCCCGTCTGCCTCGGCATGCCCGGCGCGCTCCCGGTCGTCAACGCGACCGGTGTCGAGTCCGCCATCAAGATCGGTCTCGCGCTGAACTGCGAGATCGCCGAGTGGTGCCGCTTCGCCCGGAAGAACTACTTCTATCCGGACATGCCGAAGAACTTCCAGACCTCCCAGTACGACGAGCCGATCGCCTTCGACGGCTACCTCGACGTGCAGCTGGAGGACGGGGAGACCTTCCGCGTGCAGATCGAGCGCGCGCACATGGAGGAGGACACCGGCAAGTCGCTGCACGTCGGCGGCGCGACGGGCCGTATCCACGGTGCCTCGCACTCCCTCCTCGACTACAACCGCGCCGGCATCCCGCTCATCGAGATCGTCACCAAGCCGATCGAGGGAGCGGGCGAGCGGGCCCCCGAGGTCGCGCGGGCCTACGTCCGTGAACTGCGCGAACTCATCCGTGCCCTCGGCGTGTCCGAGGCCCGCATGGAGATGGGCCAGATGCGCTGCGACGTGAACCTGTCGCTGCGCCCGCACGGCCGGGAGAAGTTCGGCACCCGCAGCGAGACCAAGAACGTCAACTCGCTGCGTTCCGTCGAGCGCGCGGCCCGCTTCGAGATCCAGCGGCACGCCGCCGTGCTGAACGACGGCGGCACGATCATCCAGGAGACCCGCCACTTCCACGAGGACACGGGGTCCACGACCTCGGGCCGCGTGAAGGAGGAGGCCGAGGACTACCGGTACTTCCCGGAGCCCGACCTGGTGCCGGTGGCCCCCTCGCGCGAGTGGGTCGAGAAGATCCGGTCCGCCCTGCCCGAACTGCCGCTGGTGCGCCGCAACCGGCTCCGCGAGGAGTGGGGCATCTCCGGCACCGACATGCAGTCGATCCTCAACGCCGGCGCGCTGGACCCGATCGTCGCCACGATCGACGCCGGTGCCGACGCCGCGTCCGCCCGCAAGTGGTGGATGGGCGAGCTGGCCCGCAGCGCCAACGAGTCGGGCAAGGCGCTCGACGAGCTGGCGATCACGCCGGAGCAGGTCGCCCGGGTCACCGAGCTGGTCACCAAGGGCGACCTGAACGACAAGCTGGCCCGCCAGGTCATCCTGGGCGTCCTCGCCGGTGAGGGCACGCCGGACGAGGTCGTCGACAAGCGCGGCCTGAAGGTCGTCTCCGACGAGGGCGCGCTGACCGCCGCCGTCGACGAGGCCATCGCCGGCAACCAGGGCGTCGTGGACAAGATCCGCGGCGGCAAGGTGGCCGCGGTCGGCGCCCTGGTCGGCGCGGTCATGAAGGCGACCCGGGGTCAGGCGGACGCGGCGCGCGTCAAGGAGCTGATCCTTCAGAAGCTGGGCGTCGAGGGCTGAGCGCCCGCCCGCGCCACGTGACGGGGCGGTGCTCCCGGACCTCGTGTCCCGGAGCACCGCCCCTCGTGCTCACCTCGTCAGCGTGGGGTCGGCGAGCAGCAGGTCGCCCATGTCGCAGCTGTTGTCCGGGTCGCTGTACGCGATGCGCAGCCGCAGCCCGTTCTCGATTTTGATCGTCAGCTCGCGCGGCTTGCCCAGATCGACCTGCCCGGTGAACAGGGACTGTCCGTCCACGGACACCTCGACGCGGGACGATGTGTTCGCCGATACGTCGGACACCCCGGCGGTCAGGGTGAGGTTTTTCCACTCACGACCCAGGTTGTACTCGGCCCACCCATCGCACGCCCTGTCCCCACCGTCGGGAACGAGAGCCGTCTCGTAATGCCGGTTGTTCATGGTGCCGTCGCCGACGGCGAGCGAGGCGCTCACGGCTTGGGCGACCGTCTCGAAGGTCGTCAGCGACACCGAGGATGCCTGGTCCGCCACCCCGTCGTTCCCGGTACCCGCCGAAGACTCGTCCGAGGACGGACCGGCGGTCGTCCCCCCGTCCGCCACCGGGCTCTCCTCCGCGGCGCTCGGCGCCGCCGTGACCGTGGCCGTCGCCGTGACCGTCCTGGTCACGGCGGGGGACGCGCCGTTCGTGGTGCCGTCGTCGTCGGCCATGGCCTGGACGCCGATGACGGCCAGCGAGGCGACGAGCGCCACGGCCAGCACGGGGACCAGTACCCGCCGCGCCCCGTCCCCGCCGGCCGGACGACCCGGAGCGGCACCGGTCGTGGCGCCGGTAGCGGCCCCGGCACCGGGGAGCGGCGCGACGGGTGGTCCGAAGCTCCCGAGCGGGGCAGGGTGCTCGGGCCCGCTGCCGCCCGCGTCCGCCTCCGGCGCCGCCGGGGCCACCGGAGCCGCCGGGGCGCCGACCGGCCCGGGCTCGGGCGAGTGCGTCACCGTGGTCGGCGGTGCCTGGGGCTCCGCCGGGCCGGAGACGGCCGAACCGGTCACCGTCGTCGGCGGAGCCTGGGTCGGGCGCGGCGGCGGTGCCGTCGGTGCGGCCGTCACCGTCGTGGGCGGCTGCTGGGTGCCGGTGAACCCGGGGGGTACGACGTCCCGGACCGGGTTCGTCGTCGACACCACCGCGTCCCGTACGTCGCTCAGCCAGGCACGCAGGCTCTCCGGCCGCTGTGCCGGGTCCGTGGCGCAGATCGTCAGGACCTGCTCGGCACGGTCCGGGACGAGCGCCTGTACCGACGGCAGCTCCGCCAGCGCGGCGCGCAGCTGCTCCGGGGTGCTCGGCGGCGTCTGCCCGCTCAGCAGGAAGTACGCGATGGCCCCGAACGCGTACCGGTCCGTGTTCGGGGTGCGCTTGCCGTCGAACACCTCGGGCGCCGCGTACCCGGGGGTGAACCAGACCTCCGCGGTCTGGTGGTCCGCGGTGAGCTTGCTGAGGCCGAAGTCGACGAGCGTGGCCTGCCCGTGGACGTCGACCATGATGTTGCCCGGCGACAGGTCACCGTGGACCACGGTGCGCCCGGACGGTGTGGCCCGGCCGGAGTGCAGCCAGTCGAGGGTGTCGGCGAGCTGCTCCAGCACCCGGCCGGCCTCGCGCCGCTCGGCATGCGTGGCGAGGGTGCGTTCGGCCCGCCAGTCCCGCAGGTCGAGGCCGTCGACGTGGTTCATGACCAGGACCAGCGCCCGCCCCGCGGCGGACGCGGCCCCGCCCTGCGAGTGGATCGGCGGCCCCTCGAAGTGCTCCCGGACCCCCACGACCCCCGGCCGCCCCACGAAACGCAGCAGCTCCGCCTGGTCGTTCCACTTGGCGCTCAGCCGCTCGAACTGGTCCGGCGTGAGCGTGTTCTTCGCGTCGAGCACCTTGACGACCACCGTCTCGGGCTCGCCGTCCAGCTGGATCGTCGCCCGGTACAGCACGGCCTCGCCGCCCCGGCCGATCGAGTTGAGGAGCCGGTACCGGTCGGGTGCCGTGTCCGGTCCGATGTAGTGCATGGCACTGTTCAAGTTGATTGCCCCCCGGCGTAGACGTGTTGACGGCCCAGTACGAGCATGCGGTGCCGTAGGTGAGCGCGCGTCAGCTTGCCCGGCACTCGTCGCCCAAGTCAACGACAGCACCATGCGGCCCAGCGGTTCCCTCGGGAGTTGCCTCGGGAGTTCCCGCGGGTCGATGCGGCGGTATTGTGAATAAGCCCACGAAAACCTCAAACGATCATCTATGCCTGAAAGAGTGGCTCGGCATCGCTGATGCGTTCTTTGCGGGCTGTTCACACGATGAACGACTGTTCCCGGTCAAAGATCAACAATCGGACACCCTGGGAGCACGTTCGTGGCAGCCCTAGCACGCTGGTGCATCCAGCGCCGCCTCGTCGCCGTCCTGCTCTGGCTCGTCGCCTTCGGCGGCGCCGCCACGGCCGCCGCGGTCACCGGCTCGGCGTACTCCAACGACTACGGGGTACCGGGCACCGACGCCGACCGTGCCTCCCGGCTGCTCGCCTCCGGCTTCCCCGGCCTCGGCGGCGGCAGCGACACGATCGTGTGGCACACGACGACGGACACCGTCCGCGCCACCGACGTCGAACAGGCCATGACCCGCACCCTGGACCGTATCGCGGAGCTGCCCGGGGTGGCCTCGGTGACCAACCCGTACGACGACCCCGACTCGCCCCTGATCAGCGAGAACGCCCACACCGCGTACGCCCCGGTCACCTTCGAGGACGCCTCCCAGGACATCGACGCGGGCGAGGCGCGCGCCGTGGCCGACGCCGCCGAGGCGGCCGAGACCGCCGGGCTCCAGGTCGAACTGGGCGGCGGCGCCGTCGCGCTCACCGAGGCGCCGGACGGCCATCTCGCCGAGGCCCTCGGTGTGGCCGTGGCCGCGGTCGTGCTCTTCCTCGCCTTCGGTTCCCTCGCCGCCGCCCTGCTGCCCATCGCCACCGCGCTGGTCTCCGTCGGCACCGCCTACGCCGGCATCACCCTGCTCGGCCACGCCATGACCGTCGCGGACTTCGCGCCCATGCTGGGCACCCTCATCGGACTCGGCGTCGGCATCGACTACGCGCTGTTCATCGTCACCCGGCACCGGCGCGGACTGAAGCGTGGACTCTCCGTGGCCGAGGCCGCCGAGAACGCCGTGGCGACCACCGGACGGGCGGTCGTCTTCGCGGGTGCCACCGTCTGCATCGCCCTGCTGGGCATGCTGATCCTCCGGCTCAGCTTCCTCAACGGGGTGGCCATCGCCGCCGCGCTGACCGTCGTCCTCACCGTCGCGGCCTCCGTGACCCTGCTGCCGGCGCTGCTGTCGTACATCGGCCCGCGCTCCCTGAGCAGGCGCGAGCGGCGCCGGATCGCGGAGCACGGTCCCGAACCCGAGCTGCCGACCGGGTTCGCCGCCCGCTGGTCGGCGCTGGTCGAGCGCCGCCCCAAGCTGCTCGGCGCCGTCGCCCTCGTCGTCATCACCGTCCTCGCGCTGCCCACCCTGGGGCTGCGCCTGGGCACCTCCGACCAGGGCAACGACCCCAAGGGCACCACCACCCGCCAGGCCTACGACCTCCTCGCCGAGGGCTTCGGACCCGGCGTGAACGGCCCTCTCACCCTGGTCACCGAGGTCGGCGGAGCCGAGGACCGGCTCGCGCTGGACAACCTCGGAGCCTCCCTGCGCACCACCGAGGGCGTCTCCTCGGTGACCCCGGTGACGTACGACTCCGGCGGCGACACCGCGTACCTCACCGTCGTACCCGAGTCGGCCCCGCAGTCCCGGACCACCAGCGACCTCGTCGACCGGCTGCGCTCCGAGGTGCTGCCGCGCGCCGAGTCCGGCACCACGCTCGACGTGCACGTCGGCGGCGTGACGGCCGGCTACGACGACTTCGCCGACGTCATCGTCGGCAAGCTGCCCCTCTTCGTCGGCGTCGTCATAGGCCTGGGCAGCCTGCTGCTCCTGCTGGCCTTCCGCTCCGTCGGCATACCGGTCAAGGCCGCCGCGATGAACGTCGCCGCCGTCGCCGCGTCCTTCGGTGTCGTCGTGGCGATCTTCCAGTGGGGCTGGGGGAGCGAACTGCTCGGCCTCGGCAGCGCAGGCCCGATCGAACCCTTCCTGCCCGTGATCATGGTGTCGGTCCTCTTCGGGCTCTCCATGGACTACCAGGTCTTCCTGGTCAGCCGGATGTACGAGGAATGGCTGGAGACCGGCGACAACCGCCGTGCCGTCCGCGTCGGCCTCGCCGAGACCAGCCGGGTGATCAACTCCGCCGCCGTCATCATGATCGCGGTGTTCCTCGCCTTCGTCCTCAGCGGCGACCGCGTGATCGCCATGTTCGGCATCGCGCTCGCCGCCGCCGTCGCCCTGGACGCCTTCGTCCTCCGTACGCTCCTGGTGCCCGCCCTGATGCACCTGCTCGGCAGCGCCAACTGGTGGCTGCCGCGACGGCTGGACAAGCTCCTGCCGCGCATCAGCATCGAGCCGCCCGAGTGCCGCGTCGCACATGAGAGGCTGGCCGCGGCGACGGACGCCGAAGTGGCGGACGTCCTTGCGGAGGAGGAACGGCAGCAGGATGTACGCGATACCACTGGGTGACGACGGAGCCGAACTGCGCCCCCTGGAGACCTGGCACGCCGAGGAGTTCCTGGCCCACCTGGACCGGGGCAGGGAGTTCATCACACAGCACATCCCCTTCGGGGTGAAGGCCACCGACCTCGACTCCGCCCGCGAACTGATCCAGACCTACGCCGACCGCCGTGCCGCCGGCAGCGGCTTCCTGCACGGGCTGTGGCTGGACGGCAAGCTCGTCGGCGGCCTGCTCTTCCGGGTCTTCGACGCCGCCACCGGCGTCTGCGAGATCGGCTGCTGGCTGGAGCCCGCCGGGACGGGCCGGGGCCTCGTCACACGCGGCGCCCGGGTCCTGATCGACTGGGCGTTCGACGAGCGCGGCATGCACCGCGTGGAGTGGCACGCGTCGTCCGCCAACACCCCGAGCGTCAACGCCGCACGGCGACTCGGCATGATGCGGGAGGGCGTGCTGCGCGAGAGCTTCCCCTACCGGGGCGCCCGCCAGGACATGGAGGTGTGGGCGGTGCTCGCGCCCGAGTGGCGTGCGGCACGAGAGGCACGCGCGCGTGCCGCTCACAAGGATCATTAAGGGACCTCTCAGACAGCGTCCGTACGGTGCGAGACATGGGAACGAAGACAGTGGACGAGACCGGCGTGAAGACCGACAAGGACAAGACGGGCGAGGCCACGGAGTCTCCTGAGAACACCGGGGCCGAAACCGTCGCGGCCGAGACCCCGGACGGCGCCGGCACCGCGGACCTCGACGACGTGGACCTCGACGACGCGGCCGGCGAAGACGCGGCCATCGACAAGGCCGGGACCGGCACTGCCGGGGACCAGGCCGCAACCGGCGTCGGCCAGGGCGCGGGTGCCGTCGTCTCCGCGGGGCTCGGCATCGTGTCCCTGACGGGGAGCTGGGTCGGCACCGTCGCCTCCGCGCGCGAGTCGGTCTTCGGACAACTCGAGACGACCGCGTCCTCGAACGTCCAGACCATGCTCGAGAAGGGCTACGGCGAGGCCTGGCAGGCCACCGCGCTCTGGGGCGGCGTCTTCGCGCTGGTCGCGCTGATCGTCGGCGTCGTGGTCCTGGTCCGGCCCGCGTTCGGCGTGCCCGGCAAGCCGCAGGCCGCGTGGATCAAGTCGGTCTCCTGGGCCGGTGTCGCGCTGGGCGTGATCGGCCTGATCCTGGCCGTGCTCAAGTACACCAACGTCATGCTGGACGTGCCGTCCGTGGGGTGACGCTTCCCCCGCCCCTGAGGGGTCTTGGGGCACCCGGCGTCCATCAGGCGCCGGCCCTGAGACCCCTCACGCACGTCTGAGGTCCCGCCCTCCGCCCGAAGACGCGGAACTCGCCCGATGTGGCGGACCCACCCGGGAGAAGACGGTCGAGGCACCGCAGCGAGCGAAGCGGATACCGACCTCTCACCGAGGGACGCACCATGTACGCGTACGAGCTCCAGCAAACCCGTGCCGCCGGACTGATCCGCCGCGCCGACCGGGCCAGGCTGGCCCGCGAGGCCGTCCGCGCCCGTCGCGCAGCCCGCCGGGAAACCCGCCGCGGTGCCGTCCCGGTGGAGAGTCATACGTCCCGGTTCCGCCGGCACCGGTTCGCCCGGGCCGCGTGAGCGCGGGGACCGGGGAGGGCTGCCGCACGGCCGCCCTCCCCGTCGCCGTCGGGCACGCCGCCCTCCTTCCGGAGACCGCTGCCCCGCTGTCGTACCCGCGTGCGATGCCCGGGCCCGTGGAGACCAGGTCCGTGAGCCCCGTGTTCGTCGGCCGCGCAGGTAGACCGGACACGTTGAAGGACGCCCTCGTGCGCGCCGACGCCGCCGAGCCGCAGGCACTGCTGCTCGGCGGCGCGGCGGGCGTCGGCAAGACCCGCCTCGTCGAGGAGTTCGCCACCGCCGCACACCGGCCCGGCGCCGTTCACGGCCGGACAACTCACGCCCGTTCCGCGGAATCAGGCTTACGCTGGACGGGACGCCGACCGACGGAGGCTTTGTGTTCAACACATTCGAGGAACTCTTCTCCCCGGGCCACAAGCACACCCACGACGAGCAGAACCGACTGGAACTGACCCGCGAGGACGTCGGCGACGGCGACCCGAGCCACGGCCCGATAGACCTCACCTCGGGCAAGGTCGTCGTCGTCCACCTGCCGCGCCCCAAGGAGGCGGAGACCCTCACAGAGGACGAGTGACGGCGGCTCCTACGTCACCTCCAGCTCCAGGATCCGGTCGTCGCCGTCCTTCGCGTCGCCCCGGCCGTCCGTGTTGCTGGTCACGAGCCACAGCTTGCCCTCGCCCGTCGGGGCCACCGTGCGCAGCCGGCCGTACTCGCCCTCCAGGAACGCCTGCGGGTCGGCCGCGGCCTCCGTGCCCTTCAGCGGGACACGCCACAGCCGCTCGCCGCGCAGGCCCGCCATCCACACCGAGCCCTCGGCGTGGGCGATGCCGCTGGGGGAGGCCTCGTCGGTGCTCCACTGCGCGAGCGGGTCGTGGAACTGCGACCCCTCGGAGTCGCCCTCCGCCTCCGGCCAGCCGTAGTTGTCGCCCGGCTTGATCGCGTTCAGCTCGTCCCAGGCCTTCTGCCCGAACTCCGCCGCGAACAGCCGCTGCTTGTCGTCCCAGGCCAGCCCCTGCACGTTCCGGTGGCCGTACGAGTAGACGGTGGAGTCGGGGAAGGGGTTGCCGGGCGCCGGGTCGCCGTCCGGTGTCATCCGCAGGATCTTCCCGCCGAGGGACTCCTTGTCCTGGGACAGGCCCGTGTCACCGCTCTCGCCCGTGCCCGCGTACAGCATCCCGTCGGGTCCGAACGCGATCCGGCCGCCGTTGTGGACGACGCCCTTGGGGATGCCCCGGAAGACCGTGTCCGGCGCGCCCAGCTGCTCACCGGCCGGCTTCTTCTCGTCGTACCGCATGCGCACGATGCGGTTGTCCGACGCCGAGGTGAAGTAGGCGTAGACCATCCGGTCCGACGCGTAGTCGGGGGAGAGCGCGATGCCGAGGAGGCCGCCCTCGCCGGACGGCGCCACCCCGGGCACCTCGCCCAGCTCCGTCTTCTCGCCCGTCTCCTCGTCCACCCGGGTGACCGTCGCCTCGTCACGGGAGGAGACCAGCAGGTCACCGCCCGGCAACGGGGCCAGACCCCAGGGACTCGTCAGCCCCGTGGCGACCGTACGGACCACCTTCACGGAGCCCTTCGCGGGCGGCGTCTCCTCGGTGGCGGAACCCGAGGGCGACGACTGCGCCGCCGTACGGCTCGGGGCGGTGCTCCCGGCCGCGCCGGACGGTTCTCCGCCGCCGGAGGAGCAGCCGGCCGTCAGCAGCAGGGCGGTGGCGGCCAACACGGCCGACACGGCTCGACGTTGCACGATCATGGTCCCTTCGACGCGGCGGTTCTCCTTGTCATACACCGCACGCGCCCTCCAAGTTCCCGAACGCCGGATCCCGAACCCGGCAATCACGCGCGCGTCACTCCCACGACCCCTGCGCCGCCGGCAGCCCCCGCACCTCCGCCAGGTCCCGCTCGGTCAGCCGCAGCCGGGCCGCGCCCGCGTTCTCGGCCACCCAGCGTTCCCGCTTGCTGCCCGGCACCGGCACCACGTGCCGGCCCTGCGCGAGAACCCACGCCAGCGCCACCTGCGCCGGTGTGACCCCGTCCCCGTGCCGGGCCGCGATCCGGCGCAGACCGGCCACGATCGGCTGGTTGGCGGCCATCATCTCGGCGGTGAAGCGGGGGTGCCGGGCGCGCAGGTCCTCCGGCTCGAAGCCCTGCCCGGGCGTCAGCGTGCCGGTCAGGAAGCCGTTGCCGAGCGGCATCGCGGCGAGGAAACCGACACCGCGCGAGACGCACCACGGCAGCAGCGTCCGCAGCGCCTCCGGCGACCACACCGACAGCTCGGCCTGCACCGCGCTCACCGGGAAGACCTGCTGCACCCGCTCCAGCTGCCGGATCGTCGCGTCGTGCAGCCGCGCCCCCGGCCGCCGGGCCGACCGCGCACCGACCGCGCAGAGCCCGAGCGCCCGTACCTTCCCGGCCCGGACCAGCTCCGCCATCGCGCCCCAGGTCTCCTCGACGGGTATCTCCGGGTCGGCACGGTGCAGTTGGTAGAGGTCGATGACGTCCGTCTGCAGCCGGCGCAGCGAGGCGTCGCAGGCACGTCTCACATAGCCGGGGCGGCCGTTGGCCACGATGTGCTGATCGCCCACCAGCAGACCGACCTTGGTCGACACGAAGGCCTCGGACCGCCGCTCCCGCAACACCCGCCCCAGCAGCAGCTCGTTGGTGAACGGGCCGTACATGTCCGCCGTGTCCAGCAGGGAAGCACCCAGGTCGAGGGCCCGGTGCACCGCCCTGACCGACTCCTCGCCGCGCTGCCGCGACGCGCTGTACGCCCAGTTCATCGGCATGCACCCCAGTCCGACGGCCCCCACCGCGAGTGCCGTCGCGCCGATCGTCCTGCGCTCCACCTGGTCGTGACCCTCCCTCGTCAGGCCACCCAACCTAACCTCTGCCCTTCCGCGCTCCTGACGTAGCCTCCCGACCATGACTCCTGACGTGTGGCTGCCCATCCCGCCGGACGAGATCGAGGGCCTCCCCGAGGGCCCCGCCTACCGCTACTGGAACGGCGAGGAGTCGTTCCCCGCGGATCCGGCCGACTGCGCGTACTACGTCGTCCCCTACATGAAGCCCAGCGGGATCGGCGTACGCCCGCTGCCGCGGATGCGCTCCGTCCAGGTCGTCCAGACCCTCTCCGCCGGCATCGACCACGTGGAGCCCGGACTGAAGCACCTGCCCGCGGGCGTACGGCTGTGCAACGCGCGCGGCGTGCACGAGGCCAGCACCGCGGAACTCACCCTCGCCCTGATCCTGGCGTCGCTGCGCGGCATCCCCGACTTCGTCCGGGCCCAGGACCGGGGCGAGTGGCTCGGCGGGTTCCGGCCGGCGCTCGCCGACCGGAAGGTGCTCGTCGTCGGGTACGGCTCGATCGGCGCCGCGATCGAGGACCGGCTCGTGCCCTTCGAGGTCGCGCCGGTGGTGCGCGTCGCGCGCTCCGCCCGCACCACGGCGCGCGGCCCGGTGCACCCGCTCACCGCACTTCCCGCCCTGCTGCCGGATGCCGACGTCGTCGTCCTCTCCACACCGCTCACCGAAGCCACCCGTGGCATGGTCGACGCGGAGTTCCTGGCCCGGATGAAGGACGGCGCCCTGCTGGTCAACGTCGCGCGCGGCCCCGTCGTCGACACGAAGGCGTTGCTCGCCGAACTGGAGAGCGGGCGCCTCACCGCCGCCCTCGACGTGACCGACCCCGAGCCGCTGCCGCCGGGCCATCCCCTGTGGCAGGCTCCGGGCATACTCGTCAGCCCGCACGCAGGGGGGCCGACCTCCGCCTTCCCGCCCCGCGCCAAGCGGCTGCTGGTGGACCAGTTGAGCCGTTTCGTGAACCAGGAGCCGCTGCGCAACGTGATTTTGACGACGGGCGCGTAATCCGCTTCAGGTACCCTCCGCGACTCCCCGGATGCGCAGGGTACGCGCATATCCGCTGGTCGTCACGGAGCGTAGAGAACCTATGTCCCTGAGTGACGAGACTGGTGTATCGTCCGACAGGGGATGCGCCGCGCACCGTTCGGCGCCGGGGATGGACATCTCAGACTGTGAGGGGGGCGACGGGCGATGCACTGCCGATGGACGAACGACCCGACGCGGCGGAGCCGCCGCCGACGACCCTGGCGCACGACCACCACGAGCGCGACCACGATCACGACCGCGACTGCGACCACGGCCGTGCGCAGACGCGGTCAGCTCGGCAGCCCCGGCGACCACGACGGTCGGTACGGCCCTCACCGGCGTCGGCGGAGCGGGCGCGGGAGGCCGCCCCACCCGGTGCGGCGGGGCCCGGGGAACGCGGGAGCGGCGAGGACCGGGAGGCTCCGGTGAGTCCGCCACCCCCCGTGTCCACCCTGGACGGAGCGCTGCGGACGCAGTCCTCCCCCGGGTCGTCGCTGCCCCGGCCGTCGGCCGCCGTCGGCGGACCGAACCTCGTCCGCCAGCTCGTACTGGCCCTGGTCTGCGCGGGATATGCCGTCGGTTCCGCGTTCGGCTGGGGTTCGGAGCACGTCGCCAAGATCATGGGTGACTTCGGGCTGAGCGCCGCCGCGGCCACCGCCGCCGTCTCCTGCTTCCTCTACGCCCGCGGGCGCCACGTCCGTTTCCGTCCGGCTTGGCTGCTGTTCGCCCTCTCCTCGGCGATGGCGGCCCTGGGCAACCTGGTCTGGGGGTGGTACGAGGTCGTCCTGCGCCAGCCCGTGCCCACCCCCAGTTACGCGGACCTGTTCTTCCTGTGCTTCGCGCCGCCCGCCATCGTGGGGCTGCTGGTGCTGGCCAAACGGCCGGTGACGAAGGCCGGCTGGATCTGCCTGGGCCTCGACGCCTGGCTGATCGGCGGTTCGCTGCTGACTCTGGCGTGGAGCCTGGCGCTCGCCCAGGCGGCGAAGGCCGGCGGCGGGTCCAGCGTGGCGCACTCCGCGCTCTCGGTGGCGTACCCGCTGCTCGACATCGCACTGGTCAGCATGGTGCTCGCGCTGCACTTCAGGCGCTCGCCCGTCTGCAGGTCGGCCGTCAACACGGCGATCTGCGCGCTCGCCCTGACCGTGATGTGCGACGCCCTGTTCACCTCGCCGCTGCTGCACAACAATTACCGCTCCGGTCAACTGCTCGACGCGGGCTGGTTCGCGGGCTCGCTGCTGCTCGCGTACGCCCCCTGGGCGGCGTCCCGGCGCGGGCTGCCGATCGCCGAGGAGGGTTCCGACGGGCACCCGAGCGTGACGCGCGAGGACGTACCCGCACCACGCGGCACCGTCGGCCAGGAGACCTCCGTGTCCATGACCGGGCCCGTACCGGGACCCGGACCGGTGGGCGAGCGTGGCCGCTATCCGGCGGCCCGGCCCATCGCCGGGTCGCTGGCCGCGCTCACGCCGTACCTGGCCGCCGCGGTCTGCACCCTGGGCATCCTCTACAACGTCCTCAACGGCCGCAGCGTCGACCGTGTGGTGCTGCTGACCGGCGGCACCGTGGTGCTCGCGCTCGTCGTGCGCCAGGGCATCATGCTGCTCGACAACATCACCCTCACCCAGGAACTGGCCCAGAAGGAGAACCACTTCCGGTCCCTGGTGCAGGGGTCCAGCGACGTCATCATGATCGCCGCGCCCAACGGCATCCTCCGCTACGTCTCCCCGGCCGCCGCCGGGGTCTACGGAAGCCCCGCCGAGGAGCTCGTCGGCAGCGAGCTGGCCGGTCTCATCCACCCGGAGGACCTCGGCTGCGTGGTGCACGAGGTGCGCCGGTTCCTCGCCGCGAGCCCGGTCGAGGAACCCACCACGCGCATCGAGTGCCGTTTCCGCTCGGGGGGCGGCGGCTGGCTCAACGTCGAGTCCACCGTCAACCGCCACCACGGGGGCCTGATCTTCAACAGCCGGGACGTGACCGAGAGAGTGCGCCTCCAGGCGCAGCTCCAGCACAACGCCGAACACGACCCGCTGACCGACCTGCCCAACCGCGCCCTGTTCACCCGGCGCGTCCAGCAGGCCCTGTCCGGCCGCCGTGCCTCCGACCGCGGCGCCGCCCTGCGCGGCACGGCGGTGCTCTTCATCGACCTCGACGGCTTCAAGGCCGTCAACGACACCATCGGGCACCAGGCCGGCGACGAGCTGCTCGTGCAGGCAGCCCGCAGACTCCACGAGGCCGTACGCAAGGGGGACACCGCCTCCCGGCTGGGCGGCGACGAGTTCGCGGCCCTGATCGTCGGGGACGGAGCCCGGGACCGTGCCGCCCGCGAGAGGCACATCGTGGAACTGGCCGACCGGCTCCGGATGACCCTCTCGCAGCCCTACCTCATCGACGGCAACGACGTCCGGGTCAACGCCTCCATCGGGGTCGCCTTCGCCGAACCGGGCCTGGGCGCGGGCGAACTGCTGCGCAACGCCGACCTCGCCATGTACCGCGCCAAGGCGGCCGGCAAGGGGCGTGTCGAGCTGTACCGGCCACAGATGCAGCAGGACGTCGTACGCAAGGCCGAGCTGGCCACGCGCCTGCGCGCCGCGCTGCACGACGGCGAGTTCGCGCTGCTGCACCAGCCCGTGGTCTCCCTGACGGACGGCCGGATCACATCCGTCTGCGCCCAGGCGCGCTGGCGCTCGTCGCAGGGGGTGCTGTTCACCCCCACCGAGTTCCTGCGGGTGGCCGAGGGCGGCGACAAGACCGCCGAACTGGACCGCTGGGTGCTCGAGGAGGCCGTGGAGCAGGCCGCCGAACGCGCGGGCGCCGGGCTGCCGGTGGCCGTGGCCGTACGCATCGGAGCCCGCCGGCTGCTGGACCGGTCCATGCCGCTGGGTTCCGTGGAGGCCCTGCTGACCCGACACGGGCTTCCTCCTGGTTCCCTTGTGATCGAGCTGTCGGACATCGACCCACGGGTCGGACTGGACGAGCTGGACCGTCGGCTGAACGCCCTGCGGAGGGTGGGCGTCCGCATCGCCCTGGACGGCTTCGGGAGCGGTTACGCGGCGATCACCGCGCTGCGGCGACTCCCCGTGGACGTCATCAAGCTCGACCGCGGCCTGGTCGAGGGCGTGGTGGAGTCGGCGCGGCTGCACAAGATCACCAGTGGTCTGCTGCGCATCGCCACCGACCTCGGGCTGAAGTCCGTGGCCGACGGGGTGGACCTGCCCGAGCAGATCGTCGCCCTGCGCGCGATGGGCTGCACACACGGGCAGGGGATGGCGTTCTCCGGGCCGCTGGACGAGTACCGGCTGCGCAGAGTGCTCGGGACCGGCCACTACCCGGTGCCGCACGGACCCGCCGAACCGGCCTTCGCGGGCGGTGGCGCGGGAGTGTACGCGAAGGGTGTCGGCACGGGAGGCGGCGCAGGGGTCGGTACGGGCGTCGGCCCCGGCATCGGCAACGCCGCCGCCGGCCAGATCGTCGGCGGTGTCGCCCCCGGACTGCCCGCGGTCCTGGGTGGTGGCACGGCCCTCCGCTCACATGATGAGACTCCCGTCCCACCTACTTGACAGTGGGTGCGTGCCGGGGGGAGGGTCAGTGCCATGCGCACCCGAATTCTCGTACTTGGACAGCGCGTCGGCTGAGCTGGTGACGTCCGGACCGACCCGGACTCCCAGCGCCCCACACCCGACGCGCTCCCCTCGCTTGCCTATGGCACGAGGGGTTTTTTGTTGCACAGGCACCTGCCGAGCACCAGCCGCACGTCGTACAAACCTCGCATAAACCCTCAGCATCGAGAAGAGAATGCCGATGACCGAGCAGGCCACCGGGGCCCATCACCCGCAGCCCCGGCCCCGATCCGGAGGACAGTCCGCCCCCGAGCACGTCACGGGTGCGCAGTCCCTCATCCGCTCCCTCGAGGAGGTCGGAGTCGACACGGTATTCGGCATTCCCGGCGGCACCATCCTCCCGGCGTACGACCCGTTGATGGACTCCACCCGGGTGCGCCACGTCCTGGTCCGCCACGAGCAGGGCGCCGGCCACGCGGCCACCGGCTACGCGCAGGCCACCGGCAAGGTGGGCGTCTGCATGGCGACCTCGGGCCCCGGCGCCACCAACCTGGTCACCCCGATCGCCGACGCGCACATGGACTCCGTGCCGCTGGTCGCGATCACCGGCCAGGTCGTGTCCTCCGCGATCGGCACGGACGCCTTCCAGGAGGCGGACATCGTCGGCATCACCATGCCGGTCACCAAGCACAGCTTCCTGGTCACCAAGGCCGAGGACATCCCCCGGGTGATCGCGCAGGCGTTCCACATCGCCTCCACCGGCCGCCCCGGCCCGGTCCTGGTCGACATCCCCAAGGACATCCTCCAGAAGAAGACCACCTTCTCCTGGCCCCCGGTCATGGACCTGCCCGGCTACCGCCCGGTCACCAAGCCGCACGCCAAGCAGATCCGCGAGGCCGCCAAGCTGATCACCGCCGCCAAGCGGCCGGTGCTGTACGTCGGCGGCGGCGTCCTCAAGGCGCAGGCCACCGCCGAGCTGAAGGTCCTCGCCGAGCTCACCGGAGCGCCCGTCACCACCACCCTGATGGCGCTCGGCGCGTTCCCCGACAGCCACCCGCTGCACGTGGGGATGCCGGGCATGCACGGTTCGGTCAGCGCCGTCACCGCGCTGCAGAAGGCCGACCTGATCGTCGCCCTCGGAGCCCGCTTCGACGACCGTGTCACCGGCAAGCTGGACAGCTTCGCGCCGTACGCCAAGATCGTCCACGCCGACATCGACCCGGCCGAGATCGGCAAGAACCGCGCCGCCGACGTGCCGATCGTGGGCGACGCCCGCGAGGTCATCGCCGACCTCGTGCAGGCCGTCCAGAAGGAGCACAGCGAGGGCAGCACGGGCGACTACAGCGCCTGGTGGAAGGACCTCAGCCGCTGGCGCGACACCTACCCCCTCGGCTACGACCAGCCCGAGGACGGCTCGCTCTCCCCGCAGGCGGTCATCGAGCGCATCGGGCAGCTCGCGCCCGAGGGCACGGTCTTCGCGGCCGGCGTCGGCCAGCACCAGATGTGGGCCGCGCACTTCGTCCAGTACGAGCAGCCCGCCACCTGGCTGAACTCCGGCGGCGCCGGGACCATGGGCTACGCCGTCCCGGCCGCCATGGGCGCCAAGGCGGGCGTCCCCGACCGGACCGTCTGGGCGATCGACGGCGACGGCTGCTTCCAGATGACCAACCAGGAACTGACCACCTGCGCCCTGAACAACATCCCGATCAAGGTCGCCGTCATCAACAACGGCGCCCTCGGGATGGTCCGCCAGTGGCAGACCCTGTTCTACAACCAGCGGTACTCCAACACCGTGCTGCACTCCGGCCCCGACGACGTCAACCCGGGGGCCCGCGGCACCCGCGTCCCCGACTTCGTGAAGCTGTCGGAGGCCATGGGCTGCTACGCCATCCGCTGCGAGGACCCGGCCGACCTCGACAAGGTCATCGAGGAGGCCAACTCCATCAACGACCGCCCGGTCGTCGTGGACTTCATCGTCCACGAGGACGCGATGGTCTGGCCGATGGTCGCCGCCGGCACCTCCAACGACGAGATCATGGCCGCCCGGGACGTCCGCCCCGACTTCGGCGACAACGAAGACGACTGAGCGAGAGAGACCGAAGAGACCATGTCCAAGCACACGCTCTCCGTCCTGGTGGAGAACACCCCCGGCGTCCTGGCGCGGATCACCGCCCTCTTCTCCCGCCGCGGCTTCAACATCGACTCCCTCGCCGTCGGCGTCACCGAGCACCCCGACATCTCCCGCATCACCATCGTGGTGAGCGTCGAGGACTTCCCGCTGGAGCAGGTCACCAAGCAGCTCAACAAGCTGGTGAACGTGCTCAAGATCGTCGAGCTGGAGCCGACCCAGGCCGTCCAGCGCGAACTCGTCCTGGTGAAGGTGCGCTCCGACAACGAGACGCGTTCCCAGATCGTCGAGATCGTCCAGCTCTTCCGCGCCAAGACCGTCGACGTCTCCCCGGAGGCCGTGACCATCGAGGCCACCGGCAGCAGCGACAAGCTGTCCGCCATGCTCAAGATGCTGGAACCGTACGGCATCAAGGAACTCGTCCAGTCCGGCACGATCGCCATCGGCCGCGGCGCCCGTTCGATCACGGACCGCTCGCTGCGCGCACTCGACCGGTCCGCATAACGACGGAAACGGGCGGCCGGTGAGAATTCCTGCCGCCCGCATTCCGAGACCCCGAAACTTCCTTCCGCCCACCGGCATACGGTGGGACGCAACACCTGCACACAAGGAGAGAACCCAGTGGCCGAGCTGTTCTACGACGCCGACGCCGACCTGTCCATCATCCAGGGCCGCAAGGTCGCGGTCATCGGGTACGGCAGCCAGGGCCACGCCCACGCCCTGTCGCTGCGCGACTCCGGCGTCGACGTGCGCGTCGGTCTGCACGAGGGCTCCAAGTCCAAGGCCAAGGCCGAGGAGCAGGGCCTGCGCGTGGTGAGCCCGTCCGAGGCGGCCGCCGAGGCCGACGTCATCATGATCCTCGTCCCGGACCCGATCCAGGCCCAGGTCTACGAGGAGCACATCAAGGACAACCTGAAGGACGGCGACGCCCTGTTCTTCGGCCACGGCCTGAACATCCGCTACGGCTTCATCAAGCCCCCGGCCGGCGTGGACGTCTGCATGGTCGCCCCGAAGGGCCCGGGCCACCTGGTGCGCCGCCAGTACGAGGAGGGCCGCGGCGTTCCCTGCATCGCGGCCGTCGAGCAGGACGCCACGGGCAACGGCTTCGCGCTGGCCCTGTCGTACGCGAAGGGCATCGGCGGCACCCGCGCCGGCGTCATCAAGACGACCTTCACCGAGGAGACCGAGACCGACCTCTTCGGCGAGCAGGCCGTCCTCTGCGGTGGCACGGCCGCGCTGGTCAAGGCGGGCTTCGAGACCCTGACCGAGGCCGGCTACCAGCCGGAGATCGCCTACTTCGAGTGCCTCCACGAGCTAAAGCTGATCGTGGACCTCATGTACGAGGGCGGCCTGGAGAAGATGCGCTGGTCGATCTCCGAGACCGCCGAGTGGGGCGACTACGTCACCGGCCCGCGGATCATCACCGACGCCACCAAGGCCGAGATGAAGAAGGTCCTCGCCGAGATCCAGGACGGCACGTTCGCCAAGAACTGGATGGACGAGTACCACGGCGGTCTGAAGAAGTACAACGAGTACAAGCAGCAGGACTCCGAGCACCTCCTGGAGACCACCGGCAAGGAGCTGCGCAAGCTCATGAGCTGGGTCGACGAGGAGGCGTAAGCCCTCACGGCCGAGGGGGCCGGAGCACACCGCTCCGGCCCCCTCGGCGAACCCCGGGTAACGTCGTGGGGGCGGCGTTGTCCAACCCGTCCGGCCACGGACGGGTGATCCTTCCGCCAAGGCGCAGGACGACCTCCGCCACGCCACTAGACTGCTGACAACATACGCGTCAGGCCCACAGCGTCGTGCGTCTTCCACGCGGCCACCAACCCTCCACCGCATGCGGCCGTCGGGACGGCCGTCCGCATTGGACTTGTGAGGACTCACGTGAGCTCGAAACCCGTCGTACTCATCGCCGAAGAGCTGTCGCCCGCGACCGTGGACGCGCTCGGCCCCGACTTCGAGATCCGCCAGTGCAACGGCGCGGACCGGGCCGAGCTGCTCCCCGCCATCGCCGACGTGGACGCGATCCTGGTCCGCTCCGCGACCAAGGTCGACGCCGAGGCCATCGCCGCCGCGAAGAAGCTCAAGGTCGTCGCCCGCGCCGGGGTCGGCCTGGACAACGTGGACGTCGCCGCGTCCACCAAGGCCGGCGTGATGGTGGTCAACGCCCCGACCTCCAACATCGTGACCGCCGCCGAGCTCGCCTGCGGTCTGCTCGTCGCCACCGCCCGCAACATCCCGCAGGCCAACGCCGCGCTCAAGAACGGCGAGTGGAAGCGCAGCAAGTACACCGGTGTCGAGCTGGCCGAGAAGACCCTCGGCGTCGTGGGCCTGGGCCGCATCGGCGCCCTCGTCGCGCAGCGCATGTCGGCCTTCGGCATGAAGGTCGTCGCCTACGACCCCTACGTGCAGCCCGCGCGGGCCGCGCAGATGGGCGTCAAGGTGCTGTCGCTGGACGAACTGCTCGAGGTCTCCGACTTCATCACCGTCCACCTCCCCAAGACCCCCGAGACCCTCGGCCTGATCGGCGACGAGGCGCTGCGCAAGGTCAAGCCGAGCGTCCGCATCGTCAACGCCGCGCGCGGTGGCATCGTCGACGAGGAGGCGCTGTACTCGGCGCTCAAGGAGGGCCGCGTCGCCGGCGCCGGCCTGGACGTGTACGCCAAGGAGCCCTGCACCGACTCGCCGCTGTTCGAGTTCGACCAGGTCGTCTGCACCCCGCACCTCGGCGCCTCCACCGACGAGGCCCAGGAGAAGGCCGGCATCGCCGTCGCCAAGTCGGTCCGCCTCGCCCTCGCCGGCGAGCTGGTCCCCGACGCGGTGAACGTGCAGGGCGGTGTCATCGCCGAGGACGTCAAGCCGGGTCTGCCGCTCGCCGAGCGCCTCGGCCGCATCTTCACCGCGCTCGCCGGCGAGGTCGCCGTCCGCCTCGACGTCGAGGTCTACGGCGAGATCACCCAGCACGACGTGAAGGTGCTGGAGCTCTCCGCCCTCAAGGGCGTCTTCGAGGACGTCGTCGACGAGACCGTGTCGTACGTCAACGCCCCGCTGTTCGCCCAGGAGCGCGGCGTCGAGGTCCGGCTGACGACCAGCTCGGAGTCCCCGGAGCACCGCAACGTCGTCACCGTGCGCGGCACCCTCCAGGACGGCGAGGAGGTGTCGGTCTCCGGCACGCTGGCCGGCCCGAAGCACCTCCAGAAGCTCGTCGCCGTCGGCGAGTACGACGTGGACCTCGCCCTCGCCGACCACATGGTCGTCCTGCGCTACGAGGACCGTCCCGGCGTCGTCGGCACCGTCGGCCGCGTCATCGGCGAGGCCGGCATCAACATCGCCGGCATGCAGGTCGCCCGCGCGACGGTCGGCGGCGAGGCGCTGGCCGTGCTGACCGTCGACGACACGGTGCCTGCCGGAGTGCTCGCCGAGGTCTCGGCGGAGATCGGGGCGACGTCGGCCCGTTCGGTGAACCTGGTCTGAGCGACCGTCTCCGGGGGCTGCCGCCCCCGGAGACCCTTTCGCCCCGAACGGGCTCGTCCTCACACGCCGGACGGGCTGGGACGTCCAGCCCCCCGTCCGGCGTCCTGTGCGCACGTCTCCTCGCGCACCCGGACCTTCCGCAGCGTCACCGACGCCAGGACCGCCGCACCGGCGAGCACCACCGCGCCCGCGATCGCCGCCGCGTGCATCCCGTCGGTGAACGCCTCCCGTGCCGCGGTGGCCAGGGCGTCTCCCGCGCGCCCCGGCAACTGCCCGGCGACGGCCAGCGCGCCGCCCAGCGTCTCGTGTGCCGGCTCCGGAGCGGAGTCCGGCATCTCCTGCCGGTAGACCGCCGTACCGATGGAACCGAGCACCGCCATCCCCAGCGCCCCGCCGAACTCGGCGCCGGTCTCCATGAGGGAGGACGCGGAGCCCGCCCGCTCCACCGGAGCGGCGCTCAGCGCGAGGTCCATGATCTGGGACATCACCATGGTGACGCCCGAGGCGAGGACCCCGGCGGCCACCAGCCCCAGTGCCAGCGCGTCCGTGTCCACCAGCGTCAGCAGGGCGTAGCCGCAAGCGGCGAGGGCGAAGCCCGCCGACACCACGTGGGCGCGGTTGACGCCCTTCTGCACCAGGTGGGCCGCGAGCGGGGCCGCGAAGCCGATCGGCACCGAGGGCAGCAGCGCCCACAGGGCCGCCTCCAGCGCGCTCTTGCCCACGACCGACTGGATGTACTGCGAGGTGAAGAACGCCGAGCCCATCATCGCGAACATCGTGACCAGGTTGAGGACGACGGCCGGGGCGAAACCGCGCGCGCGGAAGAGGGCGGGGGAGACCATCGGCGAGGCGGTGGTCCGCTGCCGGTGCACGAACAGCGCCGCGAACAGCAGACCCACGGTCACCGCCATGACGTACCGGACGTTCCAGCCGTCGGCCGAGATCTCCTTGAGGCCGTAGACCACCGGGAGCACCGCGGCCATCGACAGCGGAATGCTCACCCAGTCGAAGCGTCCCGGCGCCGGGTCCTTCGACTCGGGCAGCAGGAGCGGCCCGAGGATCAGGAGCAGGGCCATCGCCGGCAGGTTCACCAGGAAGACCGAACCCCACCAGAAGAACTCCACCAGCATCCCGCTCAGCACCGAGCCGAGCGCCACGCCGGCCGTCATCACGGCGGACCAGATCGCGATGGCCCGCGCCCGCTGGGCGGGGTCGGTGAACAGGGAGCGGACCAGGGCCAGGGTCGAGGGCATCAGCGTCGCGCCGCCGATGCCGAGCAGCGCGCGGGCCGCGATGAGCGTCCCGGCGCTGTCCGCGTACGCCGCGGTCAGTGAGGCGGCGCCGAAGGCCGCGGCGCCGATCAGCAGCAGCCTGCGGCGGCCGATGCGGTCGCCGACCGACCCCATGGTGATCAGCAGGCCGGCCACGGCGAAGGCGTAGACGTCGAAGATCCACAGTTGCTGGGTGCCGCTCGGCGCGAGGTCGGCGTTGATCGCCGGGACGGCGAAGTACAGGACCGACACGTCCATGGAGACGAGCATCAGCGGAAGCATCAGCACGGCGAGCGCGGTCCATTCGCGGCGGCCGGCACGGGACGGGGTGGGTGTCATGCGAGCGACTATACGAACGTGTAAGACGTCTGTCTATGACGCTTGTATAGGACGTCCGTATGGACCGGGGATAGGGTGGGCGCATGGGACACCGTGAGGATCTGCTCGCCGGCGCCAAGCGCTGCCTGCTGGAGAAGGGGTTCGCGCGCACGACCGCGCGGGACATCGTCAAGGAGTCGGGGACCAACCTCGCGTCGATCGGCTACCACTACGGGTCCAAGGACGCGCTGCTCGTACAGGCCTACGTCGAGTTGGTGGAGGCGATGTCCGGCGCCTTCGAGGGCGGTGCCGAGGGCGATCTGCCCGGCGAACCCGGCTCGCTGGAGCGGTTCTCGGCGGTGTGCTCGAACATCATCGGCACCATGCGCGACCCGGGCTCGCTGTGGCGGCTCAGCATGGAGATCGTGTCCATGGGCGACCAGATGCCGGAGGTGCGGGATCACCTGGCACGGGCCCAGCGGGAGGGTGCGCGGGGCCTGGTCACGCTCTTCATGGGCGGGCGTGAGGAGGACGTACCGGAGGAGACCGTGGACACCCTCGGGAACTTCTACGTCACGCTGCTGATGGGACTCATGACGCAGTGGTCCTTCGCTCCCAAGGACGCCCCCGAGGCGGAGCAGCTCGCCGAGGGGCTGCGCCGGGTGGTCGAGGGCGTCACCCGGAGCTGATCCGCCCGTCCCGCATCTCGACCACCCGGTCCGCCACATGCCGTACGACGGCCCGGTCGTGGCAGATGAACAGGTAGCCGAGGCCCAGCTCGTCCTGGAGGTCGGCGAGCAGGTTCAGCACCCCGGCCCGTACCGAGGCGTCCAGGGCCGACACCGGCTCGTCGAGGACCAGCAGGCGGGGCTCGGAGGCGAGGGCGCGGGCGATGCCGACGCGCTGGCACTGGCCGCCGGAGAGCTCGTGCGGGCGCCGGTCGCCGTACGACGGGTCCAGGCCGACCCGGTCGAGCAGTCCGGCCACCCGGTCCGGGCCGTCGGCCGGGTTCCAGCGGCCCTGCACCTTCAGCGGCTCGGCCACCGCGTCGCGGATGCGGTGGCGGGGGCTGAGGGAGCCGTAGGGGTCCTGGAAGACGGGCTGCATGCGCGGGCGCAGCGGCCGCAGTTCCCGCTCGGACAGGCCCGTCAGCTCCCGCCCCTCGAAGCGGACCTCGCCGCCGTCCGGCCGGCGCAGCTGGAGCACCGCCAGGGCGGTGGAGGACTTGCCGCAGCCGGAGGGGCCGTTGAGGGCGAGGGTCTCACCGGCGTCCAGGGTGAAGGAGACGTGGTCCACGGCGGTCACCGGTCCGTAGCGGACGACCAGGTCGCGCACGTCCAGGAGAAGGTCGTTCACGCGAACTCCTTGAGGGGCTCGGGGATCTCGGCCGCGCGGTGGCAGGCGACCAGCCGGCCGTCCACCGTCTGGGGCACCGGTTCGGCCGTACGGCACTGCTCCACCGCCAGTGGGCAGCGCGGGGCGAAGGCGCAGCCGGGGCCGAGGGCGTCCGGGGCGGGCGGGGTGCCGGGGAGGGCCGGGAGGCGGCGGCGCCGGGGGCCGTCCTGCGGGAGCGACGCCAGCAGGCCCGCCGTGTACGGGGCACGCGGGCGGGACAGCACCCCTTCGGCCGGTCCGAGTTCGACCGCCCGCCCGGCGTACATCACCAGTACGCGGTCCGCGTGGCCGCGTACGACGTCCAGGTCGTGGGTGACCAGGACCAGTGCGGCGCCCACCGCCTCCCGCTGCTCGGCGAGCACGCGCAGCACCTGCTCGCGGCGCTCCTCGTCCAGCGCGGTGGTCGGTTCGTCGGCGACGACCACGTCCGGCTCGTTGACCGTCGCCATGGCGATCACCGCGCGCTGGCGCATGCCGCCCGAGTACTCGTGCGGGTAGGCGCGCGCCAGGCGGGAGGCATCGGGGATGCCGACCCGGTCGAGGGCCGCCACCGCCCGCGCCCGGGCCTCCTTGCGGGAGACGCGGCGCACCGACCGTACGGCGGCCGCAAGTTGGTCGCCCACCGGGTGGACGGGGGAGAGGGCGGACAGGGCGTCCTGGGGCACGAGGGCGATCCGGCGCCCGCGCTCGTCGGCGAGGTCGGCCGCTCCCCGCAACCGGACGCTGCCGCCGGTGGCCGCGCTCCGCGGCACCATGCCCAGCAGCGCGCGTGCGACGAGGGACTTGCCCGCCCCCGACTCCCCGACGACGCCCAGGACCTCACCCGGGTGCACGTCGAAGGACAGACCGCGCACGGCCTGTGCCGCGCCGAAGGAGATACGCAGGTCACGCACGGACAGCAGGGGCTCGGGTGACATCGGTGGCCTCCTTCCGGGGGGCGGGTGTGGCGTGCGGGGCGTGGCGGTCACCGTGCGCCGCGCCTGATGCCGACGGCTCCGCGTGCGGGGCCGCCGGCAGGCCGGAGGAGGTGTCACGCACGGACAACGCGGGCTCTGTTGGCCTCGTTGCCGCTGCCGGCGGCTTCGCGCGGGGGGCCGCCGTGGGGCCGGAGGCGGTGCGCGGGTCACGCACCGACGGCAGTGCCTCGGACCGCATCGTTGGTCTCCTTCCGGGACGCGGGGCCGGCAGTGGGCCTGGCGTGCGGGCCGCGGCGGGTGCCGCGACCGCGGGCGAGCGCCGCGCCCGACACCGCCAGCCCCGCCAGCAGGGCGAGGGCGACGGCAGGGGCCAGGGCCGCCCAGGGGGCGCGTTCGATGTAGGCGCGGGACTCGTCCAGGAGCAGGCCCCACTCGGGGGCCGGTGGCTGGGCGCCCAGGCCCAGGAAGCCCAGGGAGGCCAGGGCGAGCGCGATGCCGGGCAGCCGGAGGAGGGCGTGGCGGGCGACCGGGGCGGCGACGGACGGCAGGACGTGCCGGGTGAGGATCCACAGCGGCGGTGCGCCGATGGCGCGTTGCGCGGTCAGGAACGCCGACGCCCGTACCTCCTGCACCAGCGCAGCCGCGTGCGCGGCCAGCGGCGGCCAGGAGATCAGCGCGACGGCGAGGGCCGCGCCTCCGGTGCCGGGACCGGCCGCAGCCGCGACCAGGATGCCGACGATGACGGGCGGCAGGGCGTTGGCGATGTCCGCCGCACCCGCCGCGACACCCGGCCAGAAGCCCAGCGCCAGCCCGGCCAGCAGGCTCAGCAGGCAGACGGCCGCCGCCGTGCCGACCGTCGAGGCGGCGCCGTGCCCGAGCCGGGCCAGCACGTCGCGGCCGAGCCCGTCGGTGCCGAGCGGGTACGCCCAGGAGGGTGGGGAGAGGCGGGCGGCCGTGTCCACCGCGTACGGGTCGCGCAGCAGGCCCCAGCCGATCGCCGCCAGCAGTACGGCGGCGAGGGCGGCCGGGATCGCCGGATGCGCCCGGACCGGGCGGGCCGGCGGCAGCGAGAGCCCGGCGTCGCGCAGGGCGGGGCCCAGCAGCCGGCGCCGTACGAGGGCGGATGCCGCGCCGGCCACCAGGCCGAGGGCGAGCAGGGCGAGGACCGCACCCTGGAGCAGCGGCAGGTCCTGCGACTTGGCCGCCCCCAGCGCCGTACGCCCGATGCCGGGGACCGCGAACACCGTCTCCACCGCGACCGCGCCGCCCGTCAGCCCGACGGCGACCATCCCGAACTGCGGGACCAGCGGCGGCAGTACGCGGCGCAGTGCGGCGGCCGAGACGCGGGCACGGCTCACTCCCGCGCCCCGCCACAGCTCCACCCACCGTTCGTCCAGTACGGCGGGCAGCGCGTCCGCGACCAGCCGCCCGAGCAGGCCGCCCGCGGGGACGCCGAGCGCGAGGGCGGGCAGGACCAGGTACTCGGGCCCCTGCCAGCCGGACGTCGGCAGCCATCCCAGCCACACCCCGCACACCAGCAGCCCGACCGTCGCCAGCAGGAACTCGGGGACGGCGGCGGCCATCGCGGCGAACGCCCCGGCCGACCCCCGCCCCCGCACCAGTACGGGTGCCACCAGCGCCACCGCCAGCAGCACGGCCACCGTCAGCGCGGCGGCCATCAGGCCCAGTGACACCTGGAGTCCGGAGACGACGGACGGCGCGACCTCGGTCCCCGAGACCCACGAGGTGCCGAGGTCGCCGCGGAGCAGCCCGGACGCCCAGTCGCCCAGCAGGGAGAGCGGGCCGGCGTCCAGGCCGAGGTCCCGGCGGATCGCGGACAGCGCCTCCTCGGTCGGTTCCTGCTCGGCGGACCGGGCGCGCAGCACGGTCAGCGCCGGGTCCCGGCCGGACAGCCAGGGCAGCAGGCCCACGGCGGCCAGCACGGCGACGAGGGAGACGGCGCGCGTCACCCCCGCTGCGGTCGGCCTCACTTGACGTGCGTGTCGAGCGTGACCAGTTCCCGCTCGCGCGGGTCGTGGGCCGTGCCGACCACGTCGGCGGCGTCGCCCTGGATCACGCGCTCGTGCAGCATCGGCACGGCCGCGTCGGTGGCGAGCACGGCGGCCTCCGCGTCGACGACCGCCCGGCGCCGGGCGTCACCGGTCGGGGTGGTGCCCGCCTTGTGCAGGGCCTTGTCCACGGCCGGGTCGGCGAGCTGGGAGATGTTGAAGGAGCCGTCGGAGGCGAAGTCGCTGTAGAGGTAGGCGGCCGGGTCGCCGGAGTCGAGGACGGTGGCGCGGGAGAGGATGAACGCGTCGAACGCGCCCGCCAGGGCGTCGGACTCGATGTTGGCGTACTCGCGGACCTCCAGCTTCACCTCGAACCCCGCCTTCTTCAGCTGCTGTTGCAGCGCGGCGGCCACCTCGGGCAGCTCGGCCCGGTCGGTGAAGGTGCCGATGGTGATGCTCTTCCCGGACGGGTCGCCCGCCTTCGCCCGCCGCACCGGCTCGCGCAGCCCGGCCGCCCACGGCAGCGCGGGTCCGAGCAGCCCCTCGGCCACGTCGGCCCGCCCCTCGTAGACGCCCTTCACGATCGACTCGGCGTCGATCGCCTCCCGGGCCGCCGCCCGCAGCGCCGGGTCCTTGAAGGGGCCCTTCTCCGTGTTGAGGTACAGCGTGTTGGTGCGCGGCATCGGGACCTCGGTGATCAGGTCCTTCTCCAGCAGCGCGGCCTGCGAGACGGGCACCGCCTCGACGATGTCGGCCTCGCCGCTGCGCAGGGCGGCGGCGCGCGCGGTGCCGTCCGGTACGAACGTCACGTCGATGCCGGGTGCCTTGGCCTTGCCGCCCCAGTAGTCGTCGTAGCGGTCGAGGGCGGCGGAGGAGGTGCCGTTGACCTCGGTCAGCTCGAAGGGGCCGGTGCCGGCGCCGACCGGGTTCACCGTCTTCCCCCGGTACGCCTTCGCCGCGAGGACCGACAGCTGCGGGGAGCTGAGCCGCTGCGGGACCAGGGGGTCCACCTCGGCGGTGGTGACGACCACGGTGCCGGCACCGCCTTCCTTCACGGTCAGCTCGACGCCGTCCAGGATGCGGGGCTTGGGGGAGGCGGTGGCGGCCTCGGTGAGGGAGCGGACGACGGCCTCGGCGGTCAGCTCCGTGCCGTCGTGGAAGGTGACGCCCTTGCGGAGGGTGAACGTCCAGCTCCGGCCGGACTGCTTCCACTCGGTGGCCAGCGAGGGCTGGGCGTCGCCGTCCGCGTTCAGTTTGACGAGCGTCTCCGCGGTGGACCAGCGGGACAGCTTGAACGCGTCGTCGGAGAGCGGGGACAGGCCCGAGCGCGGCGGCTGCATCATCGCGACGCGGATGCGCTCGCCCCCACCCGCGCCGGTGCCGGTGGCCTCCGTGGACGCGAAGCAGCCGGTGAGCAGGGCGGAGGCGGCGAGGGCCGCGGGGACGGGCAGGAGGCGGGCGGAGACGCGCACGGGGTCACTCCGAGTAAGGGGCCGGTCAAAGGTTGAGCGTTCGATGACCGTAACACGATGACAATCGTTTTCAGAAGTGGCCCCGGGGGTGGCCGTATGGCCGCGTGACCGTGCGTCAGAGGCGCGCGCTCTTCAGCGCCATGTGCAACAGCAGCCGGTCCTCGCCGTCGTCCAGGTCCAGGCCCGTGAGCTGTTCGACGCGGGAGAGGCGGTAGTACAGCGTCTGGCGGTGGATGCCCAGCTCGGCCGCCGTACGGCCGGCCTGGCCCGCGCAGTCGAGGTAGACCTCGGCCGTGCGGGCCAGTTCGCGGTGGGCGGGGGAGAAAAGCCCCCGTACGGCGGGATCGTGGACGACCCGCGCGGGCAGTGCGGTCAGCAGGCGGAACGCCCCGATGGACGTCCACTCGGCGACCGGCCCGAACCGGCTCTCGGCGCGCGCCGCCCGGGCCGCCGCCGACGCCTCCCACCAGGCGTCCCCCAGCTCCGCCAGCCCGGTGCGCGGCGCGGACACCCCCGCCGCCACCCCCGCCGCCACCCCGGCCGTCGCCCCGGCTGCCGCTCCGGCCGCCCCCGCCGCGCCCCGCGCCCGCTCCAGCAGCCGCCCCGCCGCCGTCGTCGCCGGGGTCGGCACGTCCACCGAACGCAGCCGCACCAGCAGCGCCAGCGACTGGCCCGCGGCCCCCGCCGCCCAGAGGGCGTGAGCGGCGTCCCCGTCCCACGGCATCGTGCACAGCGCCGTCGCCCCCGGCACCGTACGGACCGAGGGCGCGTCGTCGGGGCCGGCCGAAGGCCAGGGGGCCACGCACACCACCGCGTGCGGCGTGTCCGCGCGGGCGCCGAGCGCGGTGCGCAGTTCCGCCACGGCCATGTCCCGCTGCCAGTCCCGGTCGGCGGTGAGGACCGCCCGCAGCTCCCGGCTCAGGTCCGCGCCGTGCTGCGCCTCGTCCGCGAGCAGCGCGCCGATCCGGGCGGTGACCTCCATGGCCGCCGTCAGCTGCCGCTCCGTCGGGCCGGGCTCGGTGTCCAGGAGCCACACGTAGCCGAGGACGACGCCCCGATGGCGTACCGGCAGGCAGGTGCGCCCCCGGTACACGCCCGCCTCCGGGGTCGGCGGGATGCGGACCGGGCCGGTCGCGCGGGTGATGCCGAAGCCCTCGAACCAGGCCCGGACCGCCGTGGTGGAGCGCCGGGTGAGGATCGAGCGGGTGCGCACCGGGTCCAGCGCGGAGGGGTCGAGGTCGCCCTCGCTGTCGTACGCGCCGAAGGCGATCAGCTCGAAGTCGCGGTTCTCCAGGGTCGCGGGCGCGCCCAGCAGTTCGGAGATCTCGTCGACCAGCTCCTGGTAGTCACCCCTGGAATCCGTCGTCACCCGGGCATTCTGCCGCATTTGCGTGCCTGGTTCATACATCTGTCTGAGATCTGCGGCACGGATGCGTGACAGCTGTCGATGGCCCACGATCGGGGGGATCCTTAGATTTCACGGTGGTTCTCCGTGCCGTCCCCCGTTCGTCGGGCTACGGCCTCGTGTTGGTTGGTAAGTGGAGGTGCCCCGTGCTGGGTCCCGTGATTCTCGCCGCGTCGCGCAGCGACCGGATGCGTCGTCTGGTCTCGGCCGCGCCGGTGACCAAGCCGGTCGTCGACCGGTTCATCCCCGGCGAGACGGTCGACCAGATCGTGCCGATCATCAGGGACCTGACCGACCAGGGCCTGGAGCTGACGATGGACGTCGTCGGCGAGGACATCACCACCCCCGAGCAGGCCGAGGCCGCCCGCGACGCCTACCTCGAGCTGATCGACCGGCTGAAGCCGCTGGATCTCGGCACCCGCGCCGAGATGTCGGTGAAGCTGTCCATGTTCGGCCAGGCGCTGGACGGCGGCCACGAGCTGGCTCTGAAGAACGTCCGCCCGGTCGTCGAGGCCGCCGCCGAGATCGGTACCACGGTCACCCTCGACGCCGAGGACCACACCACCCTCGACTCGATGTTCGCCATCCACGAGGAGCTGCGGAAGGACTTCCCGCAGACCGGCTGTGTCATCCAGGCCTACCTCTTCCGCACCGAGGCCGACGCGCGCCGGCTCGCCGAGAACGGCTCTCGCGTACGGTTGGTGAAGGGCGCCTACAAGGAGCCCGCCGAGGTCGCCTACCAGCAGCGCCACGAGATCGACAAGGCGTACGTGCGCATCCTGCGGACGCTGATGGAGGGCGAGGGTTACCCGATGATCGGGTCCCACGACCCGCGCCTGATCTCCATCGCGCAGGAACTGGCCCGCACCGCCGGGCGCAAGCTCGACGAGTACGAGTTCCAGATGCTGTACGGCATCCGCGGCGACGAGCACCTGCGGCTCGCCGCCGAGGGCCACCGCATGCGCGTGTACACCGCCTACGGCACCGACTGGTACGGCTACTTCATGCGCCGTCTCGCGGAGAAGCCGGCCAACCTCCGGTTCTTCGCCCGCTCGATGGTGAGCAAGGGCTGAGCCCGCACCCGCTCGCACAACCCGCTCAAGTCAAGGAGTAACGGAACCCATGGACGCTGTGACCCAGGTCCCCACCCCCGTCAACGAGCCGGTGCACGGCTACGCCCCCGGCTCGCCCGAGCGTGCCCGTCTGGAGGCCAAGCTCAAGGAGCTGGCCGACAACCCGGTCGACCTGCCCTGCACCATCGGCGGTGTGAAGCGGATGGGCGGCGGTGAGCGCTTCGACGTCGTGCAGCCGCACAACCACAAGGCGCGTCTGGGCACGTACGCGAACGCCACCCAGCAGGACGCCCAGGACGCGATCGACGCCGCCCTGGCCGCCGCACCCGCGTGGCGCGCGATGTCCTTCGACGACCGCGCGGCGATCATCCTGCGCGCCGCCGAGCTGCTGTCCGGCCCGTGGCGCGAGACCATCGCCGCCTCCACCATGCTCGGCCAGTCCAAGACGGCCCAGCAGGCCGAGATCGACAGCCCCTGCGAGCTGATCGACTTCTGGCGCTTCAACGTCCACTACGCCCGCCAGATCCTGGCCGAGCAGCCCCCGGCCAACTCCCCGGGCGTGTGGAACCGCATGGACCACCGCCCGCTGGAGGGCTTCGTCTACGCGATCACGCCGTTCAACTTCAGCGCGATCGCCGCCAACCTGCCCACCGCCCCCGCCCTCATGGGCAACGTGGTGGTCTGGAAGCCGTCCCCGACGCAGACCCACGCCGCCGTGCTGCTGATGCAGCTGCTGGAGGAGGCCGGGCTGCCCAAGGGCGTCATCAACCTCGTCACCGGTGACGGCATCGCGGTCTCCGAGGTCGCCCTGGAGCACCGCGACCTCGCGGGCATCCACTTCACCGGCTCGACCAAGACCTTCCAGCACCTGTGGAAGACGGTCGGCAACAACATCGAGAAGTACCGCACCTACCCGCGCCTGGTCGGCGAGACCGGCGGCAAGGACTTCCTGGTCGCCCACCCGAGCGCCGACCGCGCCGTGCTGAAGACCGCCCTGACCCGCGGTGCCTTCGAGTACCAGGGCCAGAAGTGCAGCGCCACCTCCCGCGCGTACATCCCGGCGTCCATCTGGAACGACGGCTTCAAGGAGGAGTTCGCCGCCGAGGTCGACTACCTCACCATGGGTGACGTCACCGACCTGTCGAACTTCATCGGCGCCGTCATCGACGAGCGGTCCTTCGCCAAGAACAAGGCCGCCATCGACCGCGCCAAGGCCGACGAGACCTGCACGATCGTCGCGGGCGGCTCCTACGACGACTCGGTCGGCTACTTCGTCCGCCCGACGGTCGTCGAGTGCACCGACCCGGAGAACGAGGTGTTCCGCACCGAGTACTTCGGCCCGTTCCTCGCGGTGTACGTGTACGACGACAGCAAGGCCGACGCGTACGACGAGATGCTGACCCAGATGGAGTCGGTCTCCGACTACGCGCTCACCGGCTCGGTCATCTCGGGCGACCGCGCGGCGGCGGCGTACACGATGGAGAAGCTGCGCTACGCGGCCGGCAACTTCTACATCAACGACAAGTCGACCGGCGCCGTCGTCGGCCAGCAGCCCTTCGGCGGCGGCCGTGCCTCCGGCACCAACGACAAGGCCGGTGCCCCGCAGAACCTGATGCGCTGGACCCTGACCCGCGCCATCAAGGAGACGCTGGTCGCGCCGACCGACTACACGTACCCGCACATGGGCTGACGCCCACCCGATCCCGGACGGGCCAGGTCTCCCCCCGACCTGGCCCGTCCGACGTTTTCGCAGGTCGCGGCGGAGTGACCGACGGCACTGTCTCAGATAGTAGGAAGTCCGAGTAATTGTGGAGACAGACGCACCGCGTTCCCTTAGTTTTGTAGGAGCCGAACGTCCCGCTCGATCGAGCGAAAGGCGGTCGTGAGCCGGGCCCCGTGCAGGCAACCCCTGCGGCACCGCGCTCCCCGCCCTTCCGGCGTCTCCCCGTACCACTCGCTTTCCGCGCTCCCGCGCGCCGAAGGAGACGATTCCCATGGCCGAGACGACCGTCCGCCGCCGAGTCCGCCACCTCTCCCGCACCAGCGACTCCGACCGCAAGAACGCGGCCGCCGCCCTCCAGCGCTCCCTCGACCGCCGCGACAACGGCGGCGCCACCGGCCACTGAGCCGGGCGTGACGGGCCAGCGTCCGCATGCCGGACGTCGCATGTCATCCCGTGGGACGAGGGGTAGGGTGCCGTCATGTCTCGCAGCCTCAATCTCGCAGTGATTCCCGGTGACGGCATCGGCCAGGAGGTCGTGGCCGAAGGCCTGAAGGTCCTCTCCGCCGTCCTTCCGCAGGATGTGAAGCTGGAGACCAAGGAGTTCGACTTCGGCGCCCGGCGCTACCACGCCACCGGTGAGACCCTCACCGACGCCGACCTCGACGCCCTCAAGGCGCACGACGCCATCCTGCTCGGCGCGATCGGCGACCCGTCGGTGCCGTCCGGCGTGCTGGAGCGCGGCTTCCTGCTGAAGCTCCGCTTCGCCTTCGACCACCACGTCAACCTGCGGCCGTCCAAGCTGTTGCCGGGTGTGGCCACCCCGCTCGCCGGCCAGCCGGAGATCGACTTCGTCGTCGTCCGCGAGGGCACCGAGGGCCCGTACACCGGCAACGGCGGCACCATCCGCAAGGGCACCGAGCACGAGGTCGCCACCGAGGTCTCCGTCAACACGGCCTACGGTGTCGAGCGCGTCGTCCGCGACGCCTTCGCCCGCGCACAGGCCCGCCCGCGCAAGAAGCTGGCGCTCATCCACAAGAACAACGTGCTGACCTTCGCCGGTCACCTGTGGACGAACGTCTTCAACAAGGTGGCCGCCGAGTACCCCGACGTCACCACCGAGTACATGCACGTCGACGCGGCCACGATCTACCTCGTCACCCAGCCCGAGCGCTTCGACGTGATCGTCACCGACAACCTCTTCGGCGACATCATCACCGACCTCGCCGCGGCCGTCTCGGGTGGCATCGGCGTCGCCGCGAGCGGGAACATCAACCCCTCCGGCGACTTCCCCTCGATGTTCGAGCCGGTCCACGGCTCCGCGCCCGACATCGCCGGCCAGGGCAAGGCCGACCCCACCGCCACCGTCCTGTCCGTCGCCCTGCTGCTGCGCCACCTCGGCCACGAGGCCGAGGCGGCCCGCATCGAGGACGCCGTCTCCGCCGACCTCGGTGAGCGCGGTGACCTGCCCGCCCGGAGCACCTCCGAGATCGGCGACGCGCTCGCCGTACGCGTAGCCGGCTGACCCGGCACACTCGAAATCCAACCTTTCGAAGCCGCCGGGTCCGAGAAACAAGGCACCCGGCGGCTTTCTCCTGCGTCCGCAAGGTGCGACCATCGAGACCTGGGCCGCATTCACCCCGCTTCATCCGTCACGGACCGCGCGCGATAATCGAACGCGAAGCCGTGACATGAGGGAATGCTCGGACGTCCTAGCACCGGCCACCGGCCGTACGGGCGTGACCGCGGCCCGTCACAACCAAACCGGTGAAGGACATCAACCCATGACGACGCCCACGATCGAGCTCAAGCCCTCCGCCAACCCGCTCTCCGACACGGAGCGGCAGGCGATCCTGGCCAACCCCGGGTTCGGCCGCCACTTCACCGACCACATGGTGACGGTCAAGTGGACCGAGGGCCGCGGCTGGCACGACGGCCGGCTCGTTCCGTACGCCCCGCTCTCCCTCGACCCGGCCACCATGGTCCTGCACTACGCGCAGGAGATCTTCGAGGGGCTGAAGGCCTACCGGCGCCCCGACGGGTCCGTCGCCACCTTCCGCCCGGAGAAGAACGCGCAGCGCTTCCAGGCGTCCTCGCGCCGGCTCGGCATGCCGGAGCTGCCGGTGGAGACCTTCATCGAGGCATGCGACGCGCTGGTGCGGCAGGACCAGGGCTGGGTTCCGGCGCACGGCGGTGAGGAATCCCTCTACCTGCGCCCCTTCATGATCGCGACCGAGGTCGGCCTGGGCGTGAAGCCGGCCAACGAGTACCTCTTCATCGTCATCGCCTCCCCGGCCGGCGCCTACTTCCCGGGCGGCGTCAAGCCGGTCTCCATCTGGGTCTCCGAGGACCGCGTCCGCGCCGTGCCCGGCGGCATGGGCGACGCCAAGACCGGCGGCAACTACGCCGCGTCCCTCCTCGCCCAGGCCGAGGCGGCCGCCAAGGGCTGCGACCAGGTCTGCTACCTCGACGCGGTCGAGCACCAGTGGGTCGAGGAGCTCGGCGGCATGAACCTGTACTTCGTGTACGGCGACAGGATCGTCACCCCGACCCTGACCGGTTCCATCCTGGAGGGCGTCACCCGCGACTCCCTCCTCACCGTCGCCCGCGACCTCGGTTACGAGGCCGAGGAGGGCCGCGTCTCCGTCGAGCAGTGGCAGCGCGACTCGGAGAACGGCACCCTCACGGAGGTCTTCGCCTGCGGTACGGCGGCCGTGATCACGCCGGTCGGCACGGTGAAGCGGGCCGGGGCGCAGTGGCAGCAGAGCGGGGGCGAGCCGGGCGAGGTGACGCAGCGCCTGCGCGGGGCCCTGCTGGACATCCAGCGCGGCACCGCGGAGGACAAGCACGGGTGGATGCACCGCCTGGTCTGAACCGCCCCCGCTGAACAGCCCCCTTCCCGGACACCGGACACCGGACACCGGACGGGCTGAGTCCGCGCCGCCCCCGGGCCCTGCCGAGGCAGAGCCCGGGGGCGGCGGCATGTCCACCGCCTTGCCCAGCATTTAGAGCGACGTTCAATACGATGCCTATAGGCGAGCTCACCAACGCTTCTCTTCCAAGGAATCCGCGTTTAGAGTGATGCTCTAACCTATGGATGGCAAGGAGGTGTCGCGTCGTGAGACTGACTCCCACGGAACGTGACCGGCTGCTGCTCTTCGGGGCGGCCGAGCTGGCCCGCTCCCGGCGCGCCCGCGGGCTGCGGCTGAACGTGCCGGAGGCGACCGCGCTGATCGCGGACACCGTGTGCGAGGCCGCCCGCGACGGCGCCCGCCTCGCGGAGGCGGTCGAGCGCGCCCGGTCCGCGCTCGGCCCGGACGACGTGCTGCCCGGCGTCGCGGACGTCGTCACCGAGGTGCACGTGGAGGCGGTCTTCGACGACGGCTCCCGGCTCGCGGTCGTCTCCGACCCGATCGGGGGCGGACTGGGGGAGCGGGCGCCGGGCGCTCTGCTGCCGGGTCCCGCCCTCGCCGAACCGGAGGCGGCGGTACGCGTCCCGGTCACCAACACCGCGACCGTGCCCGTCTCCGTCACCTCCCACTTCCACTTCTTCGAGGCCAACCCGCGCCTGGACTTCGACCGCGCGCGGGCCTACGGCATGCGCCTCGCCGTCCCCGCCGGGTCCTCGGTCCGCTTCGGGCCCGGGGAGAGCGCCGAGGTCGGCCTGGTGCCCATCGGCGGGCGGCGGGTCGCGATCGGGTTCGCCGGTCTTGTCGACGGACCGCTGGACGCGCCGGGAGCGAAGGAAGAGGCCCTGCGGCGGGCGGCGGCCTGCGGGTATCTCGGCGTCGCACGACAGGCACCGGAAGGAGACGGGCGATGAGCCGCTCGAAGGGACGCGAGGTCAGCGAGGCGGTCCGCGTCGACGCCCACGCCTACGCCGCCACCCACGGCCCCCGCGCCGGCGACCGCCTCCGCCTCGGCGACTCGGGGCTGGTGATCCGCGTCGAGTCCGACGCCCAGCGCCACGGCGACGAGTTCCTCGCCGGCTTCGGCAAGACCGCCCGCGACGGACTCCACCTGAAGGCCGCCGCCGTGCGCGAGACCTGCGACGTCGTCATCAGCAACGTCGTGGTGATCGACGCGGCGCAGGACATCCGCAAGGTGTCGATCGGCATCCGAGAGGGACGGATCCACGCGATCGGCCGGGCCGGGAACCCCGACACCCTCGACGGCGTCGACGTCGTGGTCGGCACGGGCACCTCCATCGTCTCCGGCGAGGGCCTCATCGCCACCGCCGGAGCCGTCGACACCCACGTCCACCTGCTCTCCCCGCGCATCATGGAGGCGTCACTCGCGTCCGGCGTGACGACGGTCATCGGGCAGGAGTTCGGCCCCGTCTGGGGCGTCGGCGTCAACTCGCCCTGGGCGCTCAAGCACGCGTTCGGCGCCTTCGACGCCTGGCCGGTCAACATCGGGTTCCTGGGCCGGGGATCGTCGTCCGACCGGGCGCCCCTGATCGAGGCGCTGGCCGAGGGCGGCGCGTCCGGCTTCAAGGTGCACGAGGACATGGGCGCCCACACCCGCGCCCTCGACACCGCCCTGCGCGTCGCCGAGGAACACGACGTCCAGGTCGCCCTGCACAGCGACGGCCTGAACGAGTGCCTCTCCGTGGAGGACACCCTCCGCGTCCTGGAGGGCCGCACCATCCACGCCTTCCACATCGAGGGCTGCGGCGGCGGACACGTCCCCAACGTGCTGAAGATGGCCGGTGTCCCCAACGTCATCGGCTCCTCCACCAACCCCACCCTGCCCTTCGGCCGGGACGCGGTCGCCGAGCACTACGGCATGATCGTCTCCGTCCACGACCTCAAGACCGACCTGCCGGGCGACGCCGCCATGGCCCGCGACCGCATCCGCGCCGGGACCATGGGCGCCGAGGACGTGCTGCACGACCTGGGCGCCATCGGCATCACCTCCTCCGACGCACAGGGCATGGGCCGGGCCGGCGAGACCGTCCGCCGCACCTTCGCCATGGCCGGGAAGATGAAGGCCCAGTTCGGCGCCGACGGGGACGACGACAACGAACGCGTCCTGCGCTACATCGCCAAGCTGACCATCAACCCCGCCATCGCCCACGGCCTGGCCCACGAGGTCGGCTCCATCGAGGCCGGCAAGCTCGCCGACATCGTGCTGTGGCGGCCGGACCACTTCGGTGCCAAGCCGCAGCTCGTCCTCAAGTCCGGCTTCCCGGCGTACGGCGTCGTCGGCGACCCGAACGCGGCCACCGACACCTGCGAACCCCTCGTCCTCGGACCGCAGTTCGGCGCGCACGGTGCCACGCCCGCCGAGATATCGGTGGCCTTCGTCGCGCAGGCCGCCCTCGACCAGGGCGGCGACACCATGCCGACCCGCCGCCGCCGGGTCGCCGTGCGCGGCACCCGCGGCATAGGACCGGCCGACCTGCGCCTGAACTCCCGCACCGGACAGGTCGACGTCGACCGGCGCACCGGCCTGGTCACCCTGGACGGCGACCCGCTGCGCTCGGAACCGGCCGACTCCGTCTCCCTCAACCGCCTCTACTTCCTCTGACCTCCTGGGACATCTCCATGACCTTCCGCATGCCCCCCGAGTGGGCCCCGCACGAACGCACCTGGATGGCCTGGCCCGGCCCCAACCCGACGTTCGCCGACGCCGGGCAGCTGGCCGAGGCCCGCGCCGCCTGGGCGTCCGTCGCCCGCGCGGTGCGCCGCTTCGAACCGGTGACGATGGTGCACGGGCCCGGCCAGGGCGACTCGGCGCGCGAGCTGCTCGGCCCGGACGTCGACCTGGTCGAGCGCGAGCTGGACGACGCCTGGATGCGGGACATCGGCCCGACCTTCGTGACGGACGGGCAGGGCGGCCTGGCCGCCGTGGACTGGGTGTTCAACGGCTGGGGCGCCCAGGACTGGGCCCGCTGGGAGCACGACTCCGAGATCGCCCGCCATGTCGCGCAGCTCGCCGGTGTCCCCGTGCTGGGCAGCGCGCTCGTCAACGAGGGCGGCGCGATCCACGTCGACGGCGAGGGCACGGTCCTGCTGACCGACACCGTCCAGCTCGGCCCCGGCCGCAACCCCGGCTGGACCCGCGAGCAGGTCGAGGCGGAGATCCACGCCAAGCTCGGCACCACCAAGGCCATCTGGCTCCCGCACGGCCTGACCGGCGACTACGGCACGTACGGCACCCAGGGCCACGTCGACATCGTCGCGGCCTTCGCCCGGCCGGGCACCGTCGTCGTGCACAGCCAGCGCGACCCCGCCCACCCCGACCACGCCCGCTCCCAGACGTACCTGGAGATCCTCCGCGGTCAGACCGACGCCGAGGGCCGCCGGCTGGAGGTCGTCGAGGTCCCCGCCCCGACCGTCCTGAAGGACGAGGCGGGTGACTGGGTCGACTACTCGTACATCAACCACTACCTCTGCAACGGCGGCGTCGTCCTGTGCGCCTTCGACGACCCGAACGACGAACTCGCGGCGGGCATCTTCCGGCGCCTGTTCCCCGGGCGCACGGTGACACCGGTGGACGCCCGTACGATCTTCGCGAGCGGTGGAGGCATCCACTGCGTCACGCAACAGCAGCCGAGGATCCAGAGGGAGTAGGCCATGGCCGGTGCGGCGCGAGCGCGGAAGAACGCACCGCCCCGCGAGGACGTCCTCGCCGCCGCCATGGAGATGATCGCCGAGCGCGGCCTGGAGAAGCTCACCATGGCGGCGCTCGGCCGCGAGGTGGGCATGAGCAGCGGCCACCTCCTCTACTACTTCCGCTCCAAGGACGAACTGCTGCTGCGCACCCTGGAGTGGAGCGAGGGCCGCCTCGGCGTCGCACGCGGCCGGCTCCTCACCCGGCCCGGCACGGCCCGCGAACGCCTCCACGCCTACGTCGACCTGTACGTCCCCGACGGGCACCGCGACCCGCACTGGACGCTGTGGCTGGAGGTCTGGAACCGCTCGCAGAACGCCGCCGACGAGGCCCGCGACCGGCAGGCCGCCATCGAGGGTGCCTGGCACCGCGACCTGGTCGCACTGCTCGCCGAGGGCGTCTCGCGCGGCGAGTTCCGCCCCGTCGACCCGGACCGCTTCGCGTCCCGGCTGCGCGCCCTCCTCGACGGCTTCGCCATCCACGTGGCGATCGGGCTGCGGGGCACGGACCGGGCGCAGGTGCTCGACCACGTACGGGAGTTCCTGACGGACGGCCTCTTCGCGGACGCCTGAACCCGTGCCCGGGTTGTACGTAATACGGGTGATTGACCCTGTGCGTGCGATGCGCTTGGCTCGGAGGAGCCCTTCGGCGCGGGGCCGGGGGAAGGCGTCAACGGGGAAACAGGGGGAATCGTGCTCAGGTCGGGAATCGTGCTCAGATCCATGCGTGGAGCGTCCGTCGCGGTGCTCGCGGGGGCGATGGTCGCACTGTCGGCGACCTCGGCGGCACCGGCGCCGAAGCCGGGGACCGAGAGGGTCACCCTGGCGGCGACGGGGGAGCAGGGCGACGGCGACTCGTACGGCCCGCGGCTCAGCGCCGACGGCCGGTTCGCGGTCTTCTCGGGATACGCGTCCAACCTGGTACCCGGCGACACCAACGCGCTCGCGGACGTCTTCGTGCGCGACCTGCGCGAGGGAACCGTCGAGCGGGTCAACGTCGGCCCGGACGGCGCGCAGGCCGACGGCGACTCCTCGGCGCTCGCCGTCAGCTCCGACGGGCGTCACGTCCTGTTCCGTTCCCAGGCCCGGAACCTGGTCGACCGGGAGACCCCGCCCGCGGACGCGGGGGCGTACGACATCTACCTGCACGACCGGCGCACCGGCCGCACCGAGCGGATCAGCGTCGGCCTCGACGGAGGTTCCGCCCACGCGGGCGGCGCCGTCATGTCGGCGGACGCCCGCCACATCGCCTTCAACGCCAAGGCCGACCGGATGGAGCACGAACCCGGCGACCTCTTCGGAGCCGTGTACGTCCTCGACCGGCGCACCGGCGCCGTGGAGCGGATCAGCAACCGCGACCGCCCCGACAACCCCGCCCTGCTCCAGGCCATCAGCGCCGACGGCCGCCACGTGGCGTACACGCAGATGGTGCCGCGCAGCTCCAACGGCGCCACCTGGGTCCACGACCGCCGCACCGGCACCGAGGAGCGGGTCAACGTCCGAGCGGACGGCACCCCGGCCGAGCGGTACGCGCTGCCCGCCTCGCTCTCCGCGGACGGCCGGACCATCGCCTTCCAGTACTGGGGCGACGACCTGGTGCCGGGCGAGACCCCCGGGGACGACACCCACCTCTACGTCCGCGACCTGCGCACGGACGTCACCCGCCGCGTCGATCCCGGAACGGCCGGCGAGGAGCGGCCGCGCCAGCCGGTGCTCAGCCCGGACGGCCGGTACCTGGCCTACCAGGCGGATCCCCGCTCGGCGGACGGGCGGCTCGGACCGGCCAACGTCTACCTGCGTGACCTGCGCGACGGCACCACCCGTACGGTCAGCGAGTCCGTCGCCGGGGGCCCGGTGACCGACGCCTCCGTGGCGGTGTCCTGGGTGAGCGCAGACGCCCGGAGCGTCGGCCTCGGCAGCGACTCCGCGCAACTGGTCCCGGGCGACACCAACGGCCACTACGACGGTTTCGTGCGACGCCTGCGCTGAACGCCCACTGTTCGCATCCTGAGACGGACGGTGAGCACGGGGACAGACTGTGCCAGAATGCCCGCGTGCTCTCGTTCGCCATGATTATTGGCAGCAGGCGCGCCGGTCCGCAGTGACCACCACGTACGACCAGGTACGGGTGGACACCGTCGTCCTCGGCCCGCGCGCAGACCTCTCGCACCCGCGAGAGGTTTTTCGTTTTCCTGGCCCCACCCCCAGCCGGGAAGAGAGCGCGAGGGATCATAGACGGACGGTGGAACCGGTCATTCCGGTAGACCGAGATCCCCTACAGGAGCCTTCAGATCATGACCGCAACCAGCGAACTCGACGATTCGTTCCACGTCTTCGACACCACCCTGCGCGACGGCGCGCAGCGCGAGGGCATCAACCTCACGGTCGCGGACAAGCTGGCCATCGCACGGCACCTGGACGACTTCGGGGTGGGCTTCATCGAGGGCGGCTGGCCCGGCGCCAACCCGCGGGACACCGAGTTCTTCGCCCGTGCCCGCGAGGAGATCGACTTCCAGCACGCCCAGCTGGTCGCCTTCGGCTCCACGCGCCGCGCGGGCGCCACCGCCGCCGAGGACCACCAGGTCAGGGCACTGCTGGAGTCCGGCGCCGAGGTGATCACCCTGGTCGCCAAGTCCCACGACCGGCACGTCGAGCTCGCCCTGCGCACCACGCTCGACGAGAACCTGGCGATGGTGCGGGACACCGTCTCCCACCTCGTCGCACAGGGCCGCCGGGTCTTCGTCGACTGCGAGCACTTCTTCGACGGCTACCGCGCCAACCCCGAGTACGCCAAGGCCGTCGTCCGTGCCGCCTCGGAAGCGGGCGCCGACGTCGTCATCCTCTGCGACACCAACGGCGGCATGCTCCCGGCGCAGATCCAGGCCGTGGTCGCCACCGTGCTGGCCGACACCGGCGCCCGGCTCGGCATCCACGCCCAGGACGACACCGGCTGCGCCGTCGCCAACACCCTCGCCGCGGTCGACGCGGGCGCGACCCACGTCCAGTGCACGGCCAACGGCTACGGCGAGCGCGTCGGCAACGCCAACCTGTTCCCGGTCGTGGCCGCCCTGGAGCTGAAGTACGGCAAGCAGGTCCTGCCCGAGGGCCGGCTCCGCGAGATGACCCGCATCTCCCACGCCATCGCCGAGGTCGTCAACCTCACCCCCTCCACCCACCAGCCCTACGTCGGCGTCTCCGCCTTCGCCCACAAGGCCGGCCTGCACGCCTCCGCCATCAAGGTCGACCCGGACCTGTACCAGCACATCGACCCCGAGCTGGTCGGCAACACCATGCGGATGCTGGTCTCCGACATGGCCGGCCGCGCCTCCATCGAGCTCAAGGGCAAGGAACTCGGCATCGACCTGGGCGGCGACCGCGAACTGGTCGGCCGGGTCGTCGAGCGCGTGAAGGAACGCGAGCTGGCGGGCTACACGTACGAGGCCGCCGACGCGAGCTTCGAACTCCTGCTGCGCGCGGAGGCCGAGGGCAGCCCCCTCAAGTACTTCGACGTCGAGTCCTGGCGCTCCATCGCCGAGGACCGCCCCGACGGCACCCACGCCAACGAGGCCACGGTCAAGCTCTGGGCCAAGGGGGAGCGCATCGTCGCCACGGCGGAGGGCAACGGCCCGGTCAACGCCCTGGACCGCGCCCTGCGCGTCGCCCTGGAGAAGATCTACCCGGAGCTGGCCAAGCTCGACCTCGTCGACTACAAGGTCCGCATCCTGGAGGGCGTGCACGGCACCCAGTCCACGACGAGGGTCCTCATCTCCACGAGCGACGGGACGGGGGAGTGGTCCACGGTGGGCGTCGCGGAGAACGTCATCGCCGCCTCCTGGCAGGCCCTGCAGGACGCGTACACGTACGGGCTGCTGCGGGCGGGGGTCACGCCCGCCGGGTGAGCCGGTTTTCCCCGCCCGCACCGATGTCTTATTGAGGGCGATTCGGGTATTTTCGAACGTATGGCGGACATACGTGTTCGAGTCCTCATACGCCTCCTGGTCGCGCCGGTCGTCGCCGCGCTGGCGGTGCTGATGGCCGGTGCGCCCGGCGCGTCCGGGGCGCAGGCGGCCACCGACGTCTCCGAGATCGGCGCCGCCCTGCGCGAGAGTCCCGTGTACGTGGACCCGGCCGCCTCCGACCTGCTGTCGTCGGCGGACGCGGAGGCCCTCGCCGACAAGATCGAGGACTCGGACGAACCCGTCTTCGTGGCGGTCCTCCCGGCGGACTACCCGACCCAGAACCTGTTCCAGAACCTCCGCACTGAGACCGGAGTCACCGGCCTGTACGGCGTCCGCCTCGGCGACCGCTTCGACGCGCGCGCCGACAGCAGCGTGCTGAGCCGCCAGGGCGTGAACAACCTGGTCACGGCCGTGCAGGGCGCGGGCGACGCCAAGGCCCAGCTGAACGACTTCGTCGACGACGCGCTGCGCAGCGTGCGCGGCTCCGGACCCTCGTCCTGGGACGCGGGCGACGCCTCCGTGCCGACCGGTGCCCTGATCACCGCCGGTGCGGTCGTGGCCGTCGGCGGTGCGGGCGTCTACGCGCTCTCCCGGCGCAACCGGCGCCGCCGGGAGGAGGAGCAGCGGGAGGCACTGGAGAGGCTGCGGGTCGTGGTCGACGAGGACATCACGGCGTTCGGCGAGGAACTCGACCGCCTGGACTTCCACCCTGCGGAACCGCGCGCCGACGACGCGATGCGCACCGACTACGCACACGCCCTCGACGCCTACGAGCAGGCCAAGACGTTCATGGCGGACGCCCGTGGACCGGAGGACGTCCGCGCCGTGACCCAGGCCCTGGAGGACGGCCGCTTCTCGCTGGCGCAACTCTCGGCCCGCCGCGAGGGCAGGGCCCTGCCCGAACGCCGCCCGCCCTGCTTCTTCGACCCGCGCCACGGTCCGTCGGTCGCCGACGTCACCTGGACCCCGCCGGGCGGCGCCACCCGCCAGGTCCCGGTCTGCGCCGCCGACCGGACCCGCCTCTCCGACGGACGGGACCCGATGATCCGCGAGGTGGACACCGAGTACGGCCGCCGCCCCTACTGGGACGCGGGCCCGGCCTACGGCCCCTGGGCCGGCGGCTACTTCGGCGGCGGCATCCTGCCCGGCCTGCTGGTCGGCACCATGCTGGGCAGCATGATGGCGGGCCCCGCCTACGGAGCCGGTTACGGTGCCGGTTACGGCGACTTCGGCGGCCACGAGGGCGGCGACGTCTCCGGCGCCGACTTCGACCCCGGCGACTTCGGGGGCGGCTTCGGCGGCGGAGGGGACTTCGGCGGAGGCTTCTGACCGGGTGGCCGTGCGGCGCCTCCGCCGGCGCCCTGGCGAGGGCGGCTCCGGGGATCAGACCGGCGTCGTCGTCCGGTACGCCGTCCGACCGGAACGGGCAGCCGACGCCGCGAGGGCGAGAGCGACGGCGGCGGACGCGACGAGCCCCGCGCTGACCCACACCGGGGACCGGTATCCGAACCCGGCGCCGATCGCCGCGCCCCCGGCCCACGGCCCCAACGCCGCCCCCACGTTGAACGCGGCCGTCGCGAAGCCCCCGGCCAGCGTGGGGGCGCCCGGTGCCGCGTACAGCACCTGGGAGATCAGCGTGGAACCGACCCCGAAGGCCAGGGCGCCCAGCAGGAACACGAGCCCGAGCAGCAGGACCGGGTCTCCGGCACCGAGCGCCAGCACGCACCACCCGGCGCCCAGCGCGGCCCCGCCCGCCGTCACCACCAGCACCGGGCGCCGGTCGGCGAACCGCCCGCCCACACTCACCCCGACGAACGACCCCGCCCCGAACAACGCCAGCACCCCGGGCACCCACGCGTCGTCGAGCCCGCCGACCTCGGTGGCCAGCGGCGCGAGATAGGTGAACGTACAGAAGGTGGCTCCGTTGACCAGGGCACCCAGCAGCAGCGTGACCAGGAGGCGAGGGCCGCGCAGTGCCGCCAGCTCGCCCCGCAGCGGCGGACGCGTGGTGTCCGCGGCCCCGCCCGGAACGGACCGGGCCACCGCCACCACGGCCGGCACCGTCAGCAGGGCCACCGCCCAGAACGCCGAGCGCCAGCCCCACACCTGCCCGAGCAGCGCCCCGGCGGGCACCCCGACCACGCAGGCCAGCGTGACCCCGCCCAGCAGCGTGGACGTGGCCCGCCCCTTGGCCTCCGGCCCGACCATGCCCGTGGCGGTCACCAGGGCGACGGCCAGGAACCCGGCGTTGGCGAGTGCCCCGACCACCCGGGTGGCGAGCAGCACTCCGAAACCGTCGGTGACGGCACCGACGACATGGACGGCGAGAAAGACGCAGAGGAAGCCCAGCAGGGCACCCCGCCGCGACCACCGCCGTCCCAGCGCCGCCATCAGCGGCGCCCCGACGACCATCCCCACCGCGAAGGCGGAGGTCAGCGCCCCCGCCGCCGGGACGGTGACCTGCAGGTCCCTCGCGATGTCCGGCACCAGCCCGGACAGCATGAACTCGGACGTTCCCTGGGCGAACACGGCAAGGCCCAGCAGAAGGATTGCGAACGGCATGAAGAAACTCCGCACCCCGAAGTCGATGGCGAACATGACACGGCGGACGGCAGTCCGGCGGCGATCACGACAACGACGACTCCGGGTACGCGCGGAGCGCGCCCCTCAGCCCGACATCACGAACAGCCACCGGAGAGCCGGTGGCCGGAGTCTGGAAGCTTCGGGACTGTTCACGGAGGGCAGGCTAACGCGATTCGGCGGGGAACACGACCGAGAAAACCGGCACCGCTCGATCGCCCGGTACGACGCGGTCCACCGGACGCTCGGCCGGCCCGGCCGGAGTATCCGGGTCCGGGCCGCCGTCGACGTGGACTTCGCCGCTCCCGGGGGAGCGCGCGGCGTCAGGCCTGCTTGATCGCGGAGATGTCGAAGTTCAGCTTGATCTTGTCGGAGACGAGCACGCCACCGGTCTCCAGCGCCGCGTTCCAGGTGAGTCCCCACTCGGAGCGCTTGATCTCGGCCTTGCCCTCGAAGCCGACGCGCTCGTTGCCGAAGGGGTCCTTGGCGGCGCCGTTGAACTCGAGGTCGATGGTGAGCGGCCTGGTGGTGCCGAGGATCGTGAGGTCGCCGGTGATGCGGTAGTCGTCGCCGCCGAGGGCCTCCGCCCCGGTGGACCGGAAGGTCATCCGCGGGAACTCGTCCGTCTTGAAGAAGTCCGCGCTCTTGAGGTGGCCGTCACGGTCGGCGGAGCCCGTGTCGATGCTGTCCATCGTGATGTCGAGGGACGCCGTGGAACGGGTCGGGTCGGTGCCGTCCAGGTGGAGTGTTCCGCTGAAGTCGAGGAACTTGCCCTTGACGTTGGTGACCATGGCGTGGCGCGCGGTGAAGCCGATCGTCGTGTGGGCGGGGTCGATCGTGTACTCGCCGGTCAGGGTGGCGAGGTCGGCGGTGGTGGTCATGGTGGCCTCCGGGAAAGGTCGATCGTGATGTTGAATGTTCAACCACTCCAACGGTCACGACTGTAGACCTATTCCGTTCACCCTTCAATGGTTACGCACGGCGTGGCGGCGAAGCCTGCGGTGCCGGCCGCGTGTGGACGTACAACTGCCGCCGGTCACCGACGTCGACCGGCCGGGGCAGCGGGAGTTCGTACCGCACGGGCATGCCGTGGTCCGCGAACTGGCGGCGCGGGTTGTAGACCTGGTTGAACTTCCACAGCATGCGGGCGAAGTTCGTCTGCCCGCGCAGCAGGTTCCGGCCGAGGATGCGGGCCGCGCCGAACGCCGTCCGCAGACCCAGGTGCTTGCGGTTGATCACGGCCTGGGTGCGCACCAGCTCCTCGTAGAAGCGCTCCAGCGGCAGCGTGGTCGGCACCACGGCGTGCTGGATGTCGAAGAGGCGGTAGTCGCGGGTGGTGAGGCGGCGGGACTCGGTGTGCCAGATCTCCGTCCCCGGATACGGCGTCATCACCGTGAAGTGGACGATCTCCGGCACCGACAGCGCGAACTCCCGGACGACCCGGAAGCGCTCCTCGTCCCAGGACGGGTCCACGATGAGGTTGATCGCGACCTGGATGCCCATGCGCCGGGCCGCCTCCAGGGCCCGGAAGTTCTCGTCCGGGCTGATCCGCTTGCGGAACAGGTCCAGGCCCTCGGCGTCGATGGCCTCCATGCCCAGGAACATGTAGCGCAGGCCGAGCCGCGCCCACCGCTCGAAGACCTCGGGGTGGCGCAGCAGCACGTCGCTGCGGGTCTCCAGGTAGTACTGCTTGCGGATGCCGCGCCGCTCCACCTCGGCGGCGATGGCGTTGCCGTGCTCGGGCCGGATGAAGGCCACGTCGTCCACGATGAACACGTTGGGCTCGCGGATCCTCGCCAGGTCCTCGGCCGCCGCCTCGGGGGAGGCCTTGCGGTAGCTGCGGCCGTAGAACGTCCACGCGGAACAGAACGAGCAGTCCCAGGGGCAGCCGCGGGTGAACTCGATGGAGGCGCACGGGTCCAGCTCGCCGATGAAGTAGCGGCGCCGGTTGCGCATCAGGTCGCGGGCCGGGAGCGGGGAGTCGATGCCGTGCATCATCAGGGGCGCGGGTCCCCGCCCGGCGGCGGTGACGACCCCGGGGACGCCGTCCACCCCGCCGTCGCGCACCGCCTCCAGCAGCGGCGCCATCACCGGTTCGCCCTCGCCCCGGACCACCGCGTCCACCGCGCCGGCCGCCTGCTCCAGCACGTCCTCGGCGACGAAGGAGACGCTGTGCCCGCCGAAGAAGACGAAGCAGCCCGGCACCTCGCGCTTCACCTTCGCCGCCAGGTCGATCGCCTCCGGGATGTTCGCCAGGTAGTTCAGCGAGACGCCGAGGGCCTGTGGCCGGAACGACCGCACCTCGTCCCGCAGGGTCGCCCGGTCCAGCACCTGGAGGTCCACGACCCGGACCTCGTGCCCCGCCTCGCGGGCCGCGCCCGCCACCCGTTCGAGGCCGAGGGGTTCCAGGCGCAGGAAGATCTCGGAGTACAGCAGGGCGCTGGGATGGACGAGCAGCAGGCGCATGGTCACCTCGTCGCGGATCGGGACGCACCGGAACGGAGGTGTACCGGAACGGCGGTCGGGCCTCCCCTTCGTAACCCGGCGGACCGTCACCCGCAGCGGCCGTACCGCCGCCTGGCGGACCCCGCGCCGGGGAAGCGCCGCGGGCGCGACCTCCTGACGGACCCTCTGCCCGGACCACGGCACGGACCCGGCCGGCGTCGTCTGCGTCCACGCCCACGCCCTCATGCCGGCCCCCACGGGTTCACGGTCCGCGCCGACGACGACCGGTGCCGGGCGGCAGAGGTTCCCCCACTCGGCCGCACCGCCGCGAACTTCTGGCAGGCGGGCACGGCGGGCCCGCTCACCACGACGGCGGGGGCCGGTGTGCTGATCCACCGAAGGGGCCGTACCGCTACCCTCTGCGTGAGCGGACCACCGCGCACCCGCGAGCCCGTAGAGGCCCTCCGGGACCGACCGGTGCGAACCGCGGCACGGGCCGGCGGGACGGTCGAGATCCGCGCGACGGGCCGCCGACTGCACCTCCGCGTCACTCCAGGGGTGGTATGTACCACCCACGAATGTGAGGTGACTCTCAGCTGAAGACTTTGTGCGACCCCTACAAGCATGAGGCCCCCTGAGCAGTCGAAATGGCTGCATGGCATAGGGGTTCTGTTCAGTGCTACCAGGAAAACGCGTCGGAGACTGTACGGAGTCGACGGCTGGCAATCCTTGGTCGGCTTCGTACAGTCGCTACATGACCGTTTTGGATGAGGCGCCGGGTGAGCCGACGGACGCGCGCGGGCGAGTGGCCGAACTGCACGAGATCCGTGCCCAGGCACTGGCCGGACCGAGCGAGAAGGCGACGGCGGCGCAGCACGCCAAGGGCAAGCTGACGGCGCGGGAGCGGATCGAACTGCTCCTGGACCCGGGCTCCTTCCGCGAGGTCGAGCAGCTGCGCCGGCACCGGGCGACCGGATTCGGCCTGGAGACCAAGAAGCCGTACACCGACGGCGTCATCACCGGCTGGGGCACGGTCGAGGGCCGCACGGTCTTCGTCTACGCGCACGACTTCCGGATCTTCGGCGGCGCACTGGGCGAGGCCCACGCCACGAAGATCCACAAGATCATGGACATGGCCATCGCGGCCGGTGCCCCGCTGGTCTCCCTCAACGACGGCGCCGGCGCCCGCATCCAGGAGGGCGTCAGCGCCCTCGCCGGCTACGGCGGCATCTTCCAGCGCAACACCAAGGCGTCCGGGGTCATCCCGCAGATCAGCGTGATGCTCGGCCCGTGCGCGGGCGGCGCGGCCTACAGCCCCGCCCTCACCGACTTCGTGTTCATGGTCCGCGACACCTCGCAGATGTTCATCACCGGTCCGGACGTGGTCAAGGCGGTCACCGGCGAGGAGATCACGCAGAACGGCCTGGGCGGCGCCGACGTCCACGCCGAGACCAGCGGCGTCTGCCACTTCGCGTACGACGACGAGGAGACGTGCCTCGCCGAGGTGCGCTACCTCCTCTCCCTCCTCCCGCAGAACAACCGGGAGAACCCGCCCCGCACCGAGTGCGCCGACCCCGCCGACCGCCGCGGTGACACCCTCCTCGACCTGGTCCCGGCGGACGGCAACCGCCCGTACGACATGACCAAGGTCATCGAGGAGCTCGTCGACGACGGCGAGTACCTCGAAGTCCACGAGCGCTGGGCCCGCAACATCATCTGCGCCCTGGCCCGCCTCGACGGACAGGTCGTCGGCATCGTCGCCAACCAGCCGCAGTCCCTGGCCGGCGTCCTGGACATCGAGGCCAGCGAGAAGGCCGCGCGGTTCGTGCAGATGTGCGACGCCTTCAACATCCCGATCATCACCCTCCTGGACGTACCCGGCTTCCTGCCGGGCGTCGACCAGGAGCACGGCGGAATCATCCGCCACGGCGCCAAGTTGCTCTACGCCTACTGCAACGCGACCGTGCCGCGCATCTCGCTCATCCTGCGCAAGGCGTACGGAGGTGCTTACATCGTGATGGACAGCCAGTCCATCGGCGCCGACCTCACCTACGCCTGGCCGACGAACGAGATCGCCGTGATGGGCGCCGAGGGTGCCGCCAACGTCATCTTCCGCCGTCAGATCGCCGAGGCCGAGGACCCGGAGGCCATGCGGGCCCGCATGGTCAAGGAGTACAAGGCCGAGCTGATGCACCCCTACTACGCGGCCGAACGCGGCCTGGTCGACGACGTCATCGACCCCGCCGAGACCCGCGAGGTGCTCATCAAGTCCCTGGCGATGCTCCACACCAAGCACGCCGACCTGCCCTCCCGCAAGCACGGCAACCCGCCGCAGTGACCCGAGGAGCCCCCTCCATGTCCACTCCCGACATCCGCGTCGAGAAGGGCCACGCCGAGCCCGAGGAAGTCGCCGCCATCACGGCCCTCCTCCTGGCCCGCGCCGCCGCCCGCCCCGCCGAGATCGCCCCCAGCCACGGCGGCGGCCGCGTCCGCGCCGGCTGGCGCCGCCTGGAGCGCGAGCCGGGCTTCCGCGCCCCGCACAGCTGGCGCTGACCTGACCCGTACACGTAGAGGCCCCCTCCTGCCCAGGAGGGGGCCTCTACGCATGAGCTGACGGCTGGGCAGCGCACCCAGGGGCCGCGGGGCCGTGTCGATGTGCGGATCCGCCGCGTGGGCGCGACCGGCCGCACGCCGCCCGCACCCGGCAACGAAACAGCCCCCCGCGGCCCAGTGGCCGCAGGGGGCGTCGCGCAACCCGGCGCGGCTAGCGCAACCGCGCCATCAGCGCGTGCTCCACGAGAGTGATCAGCGCGCTCTTGGCGTCGGCGCGGTGCCGCGCGTCCGTCGTGATGATCGGGGTGTCCGGCCCGATCTGCAGCGCCTCGCGGACCTCGTCCGGGTTGTACGGCTGCTGGCCGTCGAAGCCGTTGAGGGCGATGACGAACGGCAGGCCCGAGTTCTCGAAGTAGTCCACGGCGGGGAAGCAGTCGGCGAGCCGCCTCGTGTCGACCAGCACGATCGCGCCGATGGCGCCGCGGACCAGGTCGTCCCACATGAACCAGAAGCGGTCCTGACCGGGCGTACCGAAGAGGTACAGGATCAGGTCCTGGTCGAGCGTGATACGTCCGAAGTCCATGGCGACCGTCGTGGTCGTCTTGTCCCCCGTGTGGGTGAGGTCGTCGATGCCCGCGGACGCGGATGTCATCACGGCCTCGGTGCGCAGCGGGTTGATCTCCGAGACGGCGCCGACGAACGTCGTCTTGCCCACGCCGAATCCGCCCGCCACCACGATCTTCGCGGAAGTGGTGGAGCGGGAAGGCCCTCCGCTAGAGCTTGCGAAGTCCACTGAGCACCCTTTCGAGCAGTGTCACGTCTGGCTGGCCGCCGGCGTTCTCGTCGCCGCCGGGCTGATGGATGGCGACCAGGCCCGCCTCCGCCAAGTCGGCGACGAGGATCCTGGCCACGCCGAGAGGGATCGTCAGGAGGGCCGAAATCTCGGCCACCGACTTGATCTCCCGGCAGAGGTTGCAGATCCGCTGATGCTCGGGCAGCTGGCCCTGCATCTGGTGCGGCTGCGCGGTGGTGTGTACCAGTGCCTCGATGGCGAGCTGGTACCGAGGCCTGGTGCGACCGCCCGTCATGGCGTACGGGCGCACCAGGGGGTTGTTCGACGCCCCTGCGGGCGCCGGCTCAGGGGTGCGGCGTTGCGGCTGCACGGGCTGGATGCGCGGAGCCTGCGGCTGGTCGTACGGCGAAGGGCCGGGGCCCTGCGGCGCGTACGGCTGCCGGTGGCCCGGCACGGAGGGGTAGCCGTATCCGTTCGCCGAGCCGTCGTTCTGACCCTGGCCAGGGCCGTACGACCAGTTGCCCGAAGACGGACCGCCTGGGGGTGTTGCCACTTTTTCCTCCTCCGACTGTGCCTGGCATCCAACACTGGGAAGCCGCGTCCCGAAACTTTACGGCCACGGGACGTCAAAACGCACCGTCTGTCCTTTAGTTGAGAAGGCTCCCCTGGAGCTCGGCCCGCAGATCGGGCGTCAGGACCGTGCCCGCACGGTCCACCAGAAGTGCCATCTCGTACCCAATGAGACCGATGTCCGCCTCCGGGTGTGCGAGAACCGCGAGGGACGAGCCGTCGGAGATGGACATGATGAAGAGGAATCCCCGCTCCATCTCCACAACTGTCTGGTTCACGCTGCCGCCCTCGAAGATGCGCGAGGCACCGGCGGTCAGCGAGGTCAGACCGGAGGCGACGGCCGCGAGCTGGTCGGCACGGTCGCGCGGGAACCCTTCGGACATCGCCAGAAGGAGTCCGTCGGCGGAGACCACCACCGTGTGGGACACCCCCGGGGTGTTTTCCACGAAGTTGGTGATCAACCAGTTCAGGTTCTGCGCCGCCTGGCTCATCGGGCTCACACTAACGCTCCTGGTTGTAGGTGCTGTCAGGACCACGGTGTTCATTCCTTGTGTCCTGGCCGTTCGTTTCACTGCCTGCGCTGCGGCCTCGCTCGACGCCGCGGCGCAGGTTGCTCAGCCTGCCCCGGACGTCCTCCGGGGCGCGGGAGACCTGGGGGCCTCCCTGTGGAGTGGTTTCGGCGGCGCCCTCGACCAGGTTGGCCTTGGGTACCCGTCGCGGCAGGCCCGAGGAGGTCACCCCGCCCGCCTTGGGCTTGCGCAGCGCCGAGGCCTGCTGCCAGCGGTCGTCGTTCGCCGACCGCCAGTTGTCCTCGCCGCCCGCCCCCGGCGCGGTGGCCGGCGTCTCCTGGGCCACGTGCCCCGCGTCGCCGGTGCCGCTCGCGGCCGAACCGCGGCGGGGAAGACCGGCGTCGGTCATCTCGTGGGCGGCGGAGGGGGCCGGACCCGGACGGTCGAAGCCTACGCGGTCCGCACCGTTCACGTCAGCGGCCTGCGCGGATTCCGGAGCCGGGGCACCCGCGGGGTACTGGTCCGGATAGCCGTTCCGGTGACCGTCCTGCTGGGGCCAGTCGTCCTGGTAGCGCCGCTGTTCGAAGGCCGGGTAGGCCTCCTGGGCGCCGGAGCCCGCCGGCCGGTGCTCGTCCTGGCCCGCCTCCGCGAAGGAGGGGTCCGGGTAGCCGCCGTCGGCCGGGTAGCCGCCGTTCTGCGGCAGACCGCCGTTCGGCGCGTAGTACTGCTCGCCGTACGACTGCTGCTGCGGTTCCTGGTACGACTGCTGCTGGTCCGGGTACGCCGACTGCGGGTCGTACGCGCCGTTCTGCTGCTCCGGGTAGCCGCCCCGGCCCTGGTCGAACCCCGGCTGCTGCCCCGTGAACTGGTCCTGGAAGCCGGACGCCTCGGTGTTCTCGGGCCCGCGCTCCGCGGGACCGGACAGCTCGGGGTGCGCCTGCGCCTCCAGGGCCGCGCGGCGCCCCTCGCGCATCAGCGAGCGGCCGACCGGGTCGAGCTCGCGTATGTCGTCGGGGACCTCGGAGTACCGGCTGTCGTCGAAGCCCAGCTCGGCGGCGGTCCGCATGGGCTGACCGACCTGACCGAAGCTCTCGCCGCCCTGGAAGTCCTGCTCCGGGATGATCTGCGAGACGGTGAACTCGTCGCGCGCCTGCTGTTCGCCGCCGCCACCGTGGGTGATGGCGTCCGGGAGCATGACCAGCGACGTGGTGCCGGCCTGCTCGCCGGAGGGGCGCAGCTGGACGCGGATGCCGTGCCGGTCGGACAGCCGGCCGACCACGAACAGGCCCATGCGCTGCGAGATCGCGGCGTCCACGGTCGGCGGGTTGGCCAGCTTGTGGTTGATGTCCGCGAAGTCCTCGGCGGTCAGGCCGATGCCCTTGTCGTGGATCTCGACCATCACGCGGCCGTCGGGCAGACGGGTCGCGGTGACGCGGACCTTGGTCTGCGGGGAGGAGAACGTGGTGGCGTTCTCCAGCAGCTCGGCGAGCAGGTGCACGAGGTCGGTCACGGCCCGGCCGTGGATCTCGGCCTCCGGCACGCCGGACAGCTCGATGCGCTCGTACTGCTCCACCTCGGAGGAGGCGGCGCGCAGCACGTCGACCAGCGGGACCGGCTGGTCCCAGCGGCGGCCGGGCTCCTCGCCGGCGAGGACCAGGAGGTTCTCGCCGTTGCGGCGCATACGGGTGGCCAGGTGGTCCAGCCGGAAGAGGTTCTCCAGCTGGTCGGGTTCGGCCTCGTTGTTCTCCAGGTCGGTGATCAGGCTCAGCTGGCCCTCGATCAGCGACTGGTTGCGGCGCGAGAGGTTGGTGAAGATCGCGTTGATGTTGCCCCGCAGCAGAGCCTGCTCGGAGGCGAGCCGGACGGCCTCGCGGTGCACCTGGTCGAAGGCGCGGGCGACTTCGCCGATCTCGTCGGTCGTGGTGATCGGAATCGGCTGGACCCGGGTGTCGACCCGGCCGGGGTCGGTGCGGGAGAGCTGGTCGACCAGCATCGGCAGGCGCTGCTCGGCGATGCCGAAGGCGGCGTTGCGCAGCTGGCGCATGGAGCGGCTCATCTGGCGGGCCACCATGCCGGCCAGGATGAACGCGGCGAGCAGCGCGATCACGACCGCGGCACCCGTGATGTAGGCGTCCCGCTCGGCGTCGTCGGCGATCGTGGACGCCTCGGACACCGCCCTGTCCGCGAGGTCCGACTCGATCTTGCCGTACGCGTCGAACTTGAGGGTGTTGACCGCCCACCAGTTGTCCGGGGTGATGCCCTGCTCGGCCAGGTCGGCCCGCGCACTGGTGTCGGTGGAGTCAAGCCGGGCCAGCTCCGAGACCATGGTGGTCGGGTTGGCCGGCGGCGGCACGTAGTCCGGGTCCTTGGCCTTGGCCGCCTTGGCCATGGCCGCCCCGTCCGTCTTGAGCCGAGCCTGGGCGTCCTCGAGCTTCTGCGCGTCCGCCTCGGTACCGCCGCCGATGTACTCCTCGATGGCGATGCGCTCCAGGTAGGCGTACGAGGAGAGCGCGACGCGCTGGCTGGCGAGGTGGCTGGGGTCCGGACCCGGCTTGATCAGCATGTGCATGCCGATGGAGCGCTCCAGGGAGAGCGCCGCCTTGGTCAGGGAGATCGCGTAGACGGTACGGCCGTAGGAGGTGATGTTGCCGGTGCCCAGACCGAGCTCGTTGGCGAACTCCATCAGGGGGTGGGCGATGCCGGTGTAGCCCTCCTCGGTCTCCACGCCCTTGAGCTTGGAGGTGTACGCGGCCACGCGCAGCGTCTGGAGCTTGGGCTCCTGCTCGCGGAACACCTTCAGCCGGCGCTCGAGTCCGTCCTTGCCGGGCATGCCCTGGGCGGCCTCGTCGAACGCGTCGGCCGCCTCGTCGGTCGCCCGGCGTGCCTCGGCGACGGCGGCGTCCTCCTGGCCCTTGCCCTGCAGCAGCGGGGCGGCGGTGACGTCGCGCTCGTTGTAGAGGGCGCCCGCGTAACCGAGGGAGGCCTGCACCAGGCGTGCGGTGCTCTCGGCGTCCTCGGCGTCCTGCCAGGTGTCGATCGAGCCCTTCACCTGGAAGCCGCCCATGACGAGGCCGACCAGCACGGGTATGAGCAGGATCGCGTTCAGCCGGGTGGTCACCCGCCAGTTGCGCGGGGAGATGCGGCCTCCGCTCGAGGCGGGCACGGCCTTGGGTTCCGCAGCGGGCTCGGGGGCGGGCGCCGCTGCGCGCGGCGGCGGGGTGAAGTTGCCCCGGGCCGATGGCTCGGGACTGTTCTTGCTTCGCCTCACTCGACCAACAACCTCTCGGCGGTCGGCACATACGTCGTGCCGCTGTGTCTCAGAGCCCAGTTCGTCATGGAGTACGCGCTACTGCTGAGTACGTCTTTGACCATTGGGCAGTTCTGGCATTCCAGCACGGCGACCAGCGCTCTTCCAAACAGTGGAACGCGAGGGTTACACGTGATGTAAGCCGCGCGTAAAACGGTCATAAAGAGCGAGGCCCGTCAAAAGACGGGGCGTCCGTGCGCACAGTGAGACCAGTTGACCGCGTCGCGTGTTGATACCACCCGATTCCTCTGCCGAAACGTTATGAACGGCGGAGCCGACCGTGTCAAAGGACACAGTCGGCTCCGTTACGCCTACGACAAGTGCCGTAGAACCCTGCCGACTTGGCTGCGACCGTCTGTGGACCTACCGCAGCCGTGCCATCAGCGCGTGCTCCACCAGCGTGATCAGCGCACTCTTCGCGTCGGCGCGGTGCCGCGCGTCGGTCGTGATGATCGGGGTGTCCGGCCCGATCTGCAGTGCCTCGCGGACCTCGTCCGGGTTGTACGGCTGCTGGCCGTCGAAGCCGTTGAGCGCGACGACGAACGGCAGACCCGAGTTCTCGAAGTAGTCCACCGCGGGGAAGCAGTCGGCCAGCCGCCGCGTGTCCACCAGCACCACGGCGCCGATGGCGCCGCGGACCAGGTCGTCCCACATGAACCAGAAACGGTCCTGACCGGGCGTGCCGAACAGGTACAGGATCAGGTCCTGGTCGAGCGTGATGCGGCCGAAGTCCATGGCGACCGTGGTGGTCGTCTTGCCCCCGGCGTGTGTGAGGTCGTCGATCCCGGCGCTGGCAGAGGTCATCACGGCCTCCGTGCGCAGGGGGTTGATCTCGGAGACGGCGCCCACGAACGTGGTCTTGCCGACGCCGAAGCCGCCGGCCACCACGATCTTCGCGGAGGTGGTCGCCCGGCCTCCGTCAGAGCTTTCGAAGTCCACTGAGCACCCTTTCGAGCAGTGTCACGTCCGGTGCACCGCCGTTGTTCTCGTCGCCACCAGGCTGGTGAATGGCGACCAGCCCGGCCTCCGCGAGGTCCGCGACGAGGATCCGGGCCACGCCGAGAGGCATCGCCAGCAGGGCCGACACCTCGGCCACCGACTTCACCTCGCGGCACAGATGGCAGATGCGCTGGTGCTCGGGAAGCAGCCCCATGAGCGCTGCCGGGTCGGCCGTCGTGCTGATCAGCGCCTCGATGGCGAGCTGATAGCGCGGCCTGGTCCGGCCGCCGGTCATCGCGTACGGACGTACCAGCGGCTGGTCGCCCTCGTCCTCGTACGGCTCCGCGTACGGATCATGAGAGGCGGTGGGCGGGGTCATGAATCCTCCGGGCGGGACAGCAGGTTGGTCAGTCGTGCCGTCTGACGAGGCCGGTGGGGGGATTGTGGCGGCCGGACGGTGATTTGGTAACACGGGTGGTGCCGGGGCCGTTCAGTGGAGCAGACTTCCTTGCAGTTCAGCGCGCAGGTCGGGCGTGAGTACCGCCCCCGCGCGGTCGACCAGGAGCGCCATCTCGTAGCCGACGAGGCCGATGTCGCACTCCGGGTGGGCGAGGACGGCCAGGGACGAGCCGTCCGAGACGGACATGAGGAAGAGGAATCCGCGCTCCATCTCCACGACCGTCTGTGCCACGCTGCCGCCCTCGAAGATCCGGGACGCGCCGGCGGTCAGCGAGGTCAGCCCCGAGGCGACGGCCGCGAGCTGGTCGGCGCGGTCGCGCGGGAAGCCCTCCGACATCGCCAGAAGGAGTCCGTCGGCGGACACGACGACGGTGTGGGACACCCCTGGGGTGTTGTCCACGAAATTCGTGATCAACCAGTTGAGGTTCTGTGCCGCCTGGCTCATCGGGCTCAACTAACGCTCCTGCTGGTGAGTGGGCCGCGGATAGCTGCCGGTCTGGTTGGTACCGGCCTGACGGCCCTGTGCGATTCCCCGACGGAGATTGGTCAGCCGGCCGCGCACCTCGTCGGGCGCACGCGACACCTGCGGACCGCTCTGCTGCGACTGCTGCTGAGCCGTTCCCGGGACGAGGTTGGCCCGGGGCACCCGGCGCGGGAGGCCGGAGGTGGTGATCCCACCCGCGGCCGGTTGCCGGACGCGTTCCGCCTGCCGGACGAGGTCGTCGTTCGGCGAGCTGCGCCAGGCGGAGGTGGCGGGCCGCTGGGGGGCCGCCGGGGTCTGGGGCTGGGAGGCCTGCGGCTCCGGCTCCGGGGCCGGCGCGTCCTGCTGCGCCCTCGCCTCGCGGTCGCCGTGGAACCAGTTGGTCTCCAGCGTGTCGAACAGGGGCGTACGGCCGTCACCGGGACCGGCGGCCGGCGGCAGCGCCCATCCGTCACCGTGCTGCTGCGCGGCGGGTCCGCCGGAGTTGCCGTTGGTGCCCGCAGGCTCCTGGTGGACGGGATGCTGCGAGGGAGCCGACGGCCGCGGGGCACCGAAGTCGTTGCCGCCCTGTACGCCGTTGACCTGGGGACGCTCGAACTGGCCGGTGACGGCCGGGTCCTGACGGTCCGGCAGACGGTGCTGCCCGGTAGAGCCGTTGTCGTAGCCCTGGGCGCCGGTGAACGGGCCGGTCGCGGCCGGGCCGTTCGGCGCCGCCTGACCGGGCTGACCGCCGAAGACGTCCGAGCGGACGAAGGACCCGCCGTTCTGCTGCGGGGCGGCCGGCTCGGGACGCGCGAACTGGTCGTTCTGCGGGGCGCTCACGCCGCCCTGGCCGTACTGGTCCTGGCCCGGCTGGCTCTGGCCGTACTGGTCCTGGCCCGGCTGGCTCTGGCCGTACTGGTCGTGGCCCGGCTGGTTCTGGCCGTACTGGTCGTGGCCCGGCTGGCTCTGACCGTACTGGTTCTGACCGGACTGGTCCTGGCCGTACTGGTTCTGACCCGACTGGCTCTGACCGTACTGGTCCTGACCGGACCGGTCCTGGCCGTACTGGTCCCGGCCGGGCTGGGTGAACTGGCCCGTGTTCTGCGGGTCGTCCTGGCGAGCGGCCGGGGCGTCGAAGTCCGGACGGGCGAACTCGGCCGTGGCGGCGGGGCCCTGGGACTCACCGGGCCGGGGGATGACCGGCATCTCGGTGGTCGATCCCGGACCCTGCCGGTCGTCGGGGCGCGGCGTGCGGTCCGTACGGGAGCTGTCCGGCTCCTCGTGGCCGCGCGGGGCGTCCAACGCGGCACGCGCCACGGGGGGCTGCGCGTTCTCGTCGCTCCAGCTGGGCGTGCGGGGCTGCGGGTTGCCGCCGGGCAGCTCGGCCCGCGGACCACCGCGAGGCGGCAGCTGCGGACGACGGCCCTGCTCGGCGTCGCCGTTCGCGTTGCCGCGGCGCTTGCCGCGCTGCGGGGGCGCGGAGGAGCCGCGTCCGCCGGCGAAGAGCGAGGTGTCCTGGCCCTGCGGCGCGTTCATGCCCGCGGCCTGCAGGCCCTGCGGAGCACCGGGCGCCTGACCGGCGCCGGCACCCGCGCCGGCCCCCAGCACTTCGCCCTGCACGGAGGCCGACGAGGCGGCCGGCCGCGCGGCGGAGGCCGTGCCGCGCCCGGCACCGATG
>NZ_JBNGGE010000020.1:0-133331 GCF_049975785.1 Streptomyces sp. WG7 | reverse complement strand
CACAACGGCCTGGTCGCGGGGGGGGGCCGGCGCCGCGGCCCGGGAACCACCGGGGGCCAGACCCACAAACACCGCCCCCGCCCGGGCGGGCCCGGCCGGGACCGGGGCGCCCCCCACCCGGCGGCGCCGGGCCGCCGCGGCACCCGCCGCGGCCTGCGCGGCAGCCGGGCCGCCGTTGCCCGCGGCCGGCTGACCCGGCTTGGGCTGCGGCTTGCGGCCGCCCTGGGCGACGTCGACGGGCAGCATGACCAGCGCGGTCGTGCCACCGGAGTCGGACGGACGCAGCTGGATGCGGATGCCGTGGCGCTGCGAGAGGCGGCCGACCACGAACAGGCCCATGCGGCGGGAGACGGAGACGTCCACGGTGGGCGGCGCGGCGAGCCGCTCGTTGATCGCGGCCAGGTCCTCCGGAGAGAGGCCGATGCCGGTGTCGTGGATCTCGATCAGCACGCGGCCGTCCGGCAGCGCGTGACCGGTGACCTTGACCTTGGTCTGCGGGGAGGAGAACGAGGTCGCGTTCTCCAGCAGCTCGGCGAGCAGGTGCACGAGGTCGTTGACCACGCGGCCGGCGACCTCGGTGGTCGGCACGGAGGACAGCTCGATGCGCTCGTACTGCTCCACCTCGGAGGCGGCGGCACGGAGCACGTCGACCAGCGGGACCGGGCGGGTCCAGCGACGGCCGGGCTCCTCACCGGCGAGGACGAGGAGGTTCTCACCGTTACGGCGCATACGCGTCGCGAGGTGGTCGAGCTTGAACAGCGAGGACAGCTGGTCCGGGTCGGCCTCGCGGGACTCCAGTTCGGAGATCAGCGACAGCTGGCGCTGGATCAGGCCCTGGGAGCGGCGCGAGAGGTTGGTGAACATCGCGTTGACGTTGCCCCGCAGCAGGGCCTGCTCGGCGGCGAGGCGGACCGCCTCGCGGTGCACCTCGTCGAAGGCGGAGGCCACTCGGCCGATCTCGTCCCGGGAGTGCACGCCGACCGACTCCACCGAGGTGTCGACGTCCTGCGGGTCGGTCTCGGAGAGCTGCTTGACCAGCTCGGGCAGGCGGTCCTGGGCGACCTTGGTCGCGGTGTCCTCCAGGCGGCGCAGCGAGCGGATCATGGAGCGGGCCACGACGAAGGCGCCGACCAGGGAGACACCGAGCACCAGCAGGATCACGACACCCGAGATGATCGCCTCGCGCTCGGACTCGCTGCGCAGCTCACGGGCCTGCTGCTCCATGTCCTCCAGCAGCTTCAGCTCGATGTTCTTCATCTGCTGGATCTTGGTGGAGCTGTCGTCCAGCCAGTCCTGGTAGGACCGCTTGTCCAGGCCGCCGATGGCGTCCTTCTTGCCGAGCGCGCGGCCGGCGTACTCGTCGGACGACTCGATCACCGGGTTGCCCTCGGAGATCGGCTTGAGGAGTTCCTCGGCCCCGTCGCCGTAGATGCTGGTGAAGCTGCGGATCTCGGACTTCTGGCTCTGCAGCGCGGACTCGGCGTAGAGCCGGTCGTTCTCCGCGAGTTCGCCCTTCGTGGTGTTGCTCGCCGGGAGGGCGGCCGCGAGGACGGCGCGCTGGATGGACGCGTACTCCTTGGCCGAGGAGAAGGCCGACAGCGCGCGCGTGCGCTGGATCATGTCGGGGTTGCTGGTCGCCTCCGCCATGTCCTGCGAGAGGTCGAGCAGGTGGGTGATGAGGCGGTGGTAGGCCTCGACCGTCTGGGTCGAGTTGCCCTCGGCCTGGTAGGCGTTGCTCCGGATCCGCTCCAGGTCGTTCAGGTCGCCGGCGAGGCCGACGAGGCTGTCGCGGACGCCGACGAGGTTGCCGTCCTTGCTGGCGGCGTCGATCGCCTCGGAGCTGTCGAGGAAGTTCTTCCGGGCCCGGTCGGTCTTCTCCCGGTCGCCCTTGACGGCGATGGCACCGGACGTCGAGTCGTGGGCGAGGGGACCGGCGGACTGGTCGCGCTCCTCCTGGAGCGCGGCGGCCAGCTCGGTGGCCTGCTTGGTCATCTCGGTCAGCAGCTTCATGTTGTCGAGCTGCTGGATGTCGTCCATCGACTGGTTGATGCGCATCGCGCCCAGCGAGGTCGCGGCGACCACCGGAAGCGCGAGCAGCGACACCAGACGGGTGGAGATCCGCCAGTTGCGCAGGGCTATTCGCGGTCCGGGGCCGGTCGAGCCCTTGGCCGGCTTGGCGGGCGGCTTCTGGCCGGGAGCGGACGGGGCCGCCGCCTGGCCGGGGCGCCCGGCGCGGTCCCCGCCGTCGCCGGACTGCTCCTGGCCCTGGTTCTGGGCGTGCTGGGGCGAGGAGCCGACGGCCTTGGGGCCGGCCCCGCCGTGCGGCTCCGGCTCCGCCGAAGCGCTGCCATCCCTCTTGAAACGTCCCTGCACTAGCGTCGCAACCTCTGGACCAGGCGCCCGGCCGCGTGAACGGCTGGGCACGGTGTCGGCGTCATAGGGGCGCCCTGAATACGCCCCCGTGGTGGTCGTGAGTGACCGGCGCTGGGTCCCCCTTCTCGCCGCCGTTCGGCGCTGGTGTGCGCCCCCTGTGCGCCGGCTCGATCCCGCAGCGGTCCGTGGAATTCCAGCACAGTGCAGGATCTCCAACAAGGCCCATGGGTCGTCCCGTGACGCAGGTGACAGCACGTGAGGGATGGGTCACCAGCCGTAGAAAGTGATCACCCGCAAAACGGATATACATCCGCGAGTCGGCGGCGTGCGACGGGTGTCCCAGACGACATGATCAGGAGCGGAATGGGGGCTTCAGGTGGGCAATGTCGGTTTCGTCGGGGTGGTGCGCGAGCCGGAATTGACCGGTTTGACCCTTGATGAGTGAGCAAACTCACACGGAGATCATGGGCTCGGCCCCGGTTGCCGGGGAATCGCATGTTTAGCCTGACGCTTTACAGAGAAGGCAAAACCGACAACCCGCGCCCTCGCAGGGGTTCTTGCAGCCCTCCGGCGCCCGGACAGGACAGGGCCTCGTACAACCGTGAAGACGACGACGATGTTCCACAAGATCGCCAACCCGCGACGCACCACGCTGGCGCACCTCGACACCGCTGCCGAGCTGCAGACGCCGGAGCAGCCGGAGCACGCCGTCGAGCTCCCCGCCCAGACCGCCAACCCCCGGCGCACGATCCTGATGGAGATCCCGGCCGCGGCCTCCGCCGCACAGTAGTACGCCACCCGGCCGCCGACTGTTCGGCCGGCCGAACGGGCACACGGGCGCCCGCGCGACGAACCGACGCCTCCCGGCGGGTCACGGCACGTCATGCGCGAGGCGCCCGCCCTGTGCGGCCTGCTCGCCGCGTTAGCCTGGAGTGTCAGACTCCAGCCAGCTCAGCAAGGGGCCAAGCAACCCGTGCGCATCGCCAGGTTCTCCATCGACGGGAACGTCGCCTTCGGCGCGGTCGAGGGCGACCAGCCGGACCAGCTCGTCCTCGACATCATCAAGGGCATCCCGTTCGCGGACTTCGAGCTCTCCGGCACCAAGGTGCCCCTGAGCAAGGTGCGGCTCCTGCCGCCCGTACTCCCCAACAAGGTCGTCGCCTTCGGCCGCAACTACGCCGAGCACGCCCGCGAACTCGGCAACGAGGTGCCCGACGCCCCGTTCGCCTTCTTCAAGCCGTCCACCTCGGTCATCGGCCCCGGCGACGCGATCCAGTACCCCTCCTTCTCCGAGGAACTGCACCACGAGGCCGAGCTCGCCGTCGTCATCGGCCGCATGTGCCGCGAGGTCCCGCGCGACCGCGTCAAGGACGTCATCTTCGGCTACACCTGCGCCAACGACGTCACCGCCCGCGACGTGCAGCGCCGCGAGAAGCAGTGGGCCCGCGCCAAGGGCTTCGACTCGGCCTGCCCGCTGGGCCCCTGGGTGGAGACGGACCTCGACCCGGCCGACCTGACCATCCAGCTCACGGTCAACGGCGGCCAGCGCCAGCTCGGCCGCACCAGCGAGATGATCCACTCCATCGAGGATCTGATCGTCAACATCTCCGAGGCGATGACGCTGCTCCCCGGTGACGTGATCCTCACGGGCACCCCGGCCGGCGTCGGCCCCCTCAACGTCGGCGACGAGGTCGCCGTCACTATCGAAGGCATCGGCACTCTCACCAACAAGGTTGTCAAGCGTGGCTAGCGCACCCGGCTCCCCCGTACGCGTCCGTTTCTGTCCGTCCCCCACCGGTAACCCCCACGTGGGCCTGGTCCGCACCGCCCTGTTCAACTGGGCGTTCGCCCGGCACCACCAGGGCACGCTGGTCTTCCGCATCGAGGACACCGACGCGGCCCGCGACTCCGAGGAGTCGTACCAGCAGCTCCTGGACTCGATGCGCTGGCTGGGCTTCGACTGGGACGAGGGCCCGGAGATCGGCGGCCCCCACGCGCCGTACCGCCAGTCGCAGCGCATGGACATCTACCAGGACGTCGCCGCCAAGCTCCTCGACGCCGGCCACGCCTACCGCTGCTACTGCTCCCAGGACGAGCTGGACACCCGCCGCGAGGCCGCCCGCGCCGCCGGCAAGCCCTCCGGCTACGACGGCCACTGCCGCGACCTGACCGACGCGCAGGTCGAGGAGTACGTCGCCCAGGGCCGTGAGCCCATCGTCCGCTTCCGGATGCCCGACGAGGCGATCACCTTCACGGACCTGGTCCGCGGCGAGATCACGTACCTCCCCGAGAACGTCCCGGACTACGGCATCGTCCGCGCGAACGGCGCCCCGCTCTACACGCTCGTCAACCCGGTCGACGACGCCCTGATGGAGATCACCCACGTCCTGCGCGGCGAGGACCTGCTCTCCTCCACCCCGCGCCAGATCGCCCTGTACAAGGCGCTGATCGAGCTGGGCGTCGCCAAGGAGATCCCCGCCTTCGGCCACCTGCCGTACGTCATGGGCGAGGGCAACAAGAAGCTCTCCAAGCGCGACCCCCAGTCGAGCCTGAACCTCTACCGGGAGCGCGGCTTCCTCCCCGAGGGCCTGCTCAACTACCTCTCCCTGCTCGGCTGGTCGCTCTCCGCCGACCAGGACATCTTCACGATCGAGGAGATGGTCGCGGCCTTCGACGTCTCCGACGTCCAGCCCAACCCGGCCCGCTTCGACCTCAAGAAGTGCGAGGCGATCAACGCCGACCACATCCGCCTGCTCGAGGTGAAGGACTTCACCGAGCGCTGCCGCCCGTGGCTGAAGGCCCCCGTCGCCCCCTGGGCGCCGGAGGACTTCGACGAGGCCAAGTGGCAGGCGATCGCGCCGCACGCGCAGACCCGTCTGAAGGTCCTCTCCGAGATCACCGACAACGTCGACTTCCTGTTCCTCCCGGAGCCGGTCTTCGACGAGGCGTCCTGGACGAAGGCCATGAAGGAGGGCTCGGACGCCCTGCTCCGCACCGCCCGCGAGAAGCTGGACGCGGCCGACTGGACGTCCCCCGAGTCCCTCAAGGAGGCCGTCCTGGCCGCCGGCGAGACCCACGGCCTCAAGCTCGGCAAGGCCCAGGCCCCCGTCCGCGTCGCCGTCACCGGCCGCACGGTCGGCCTGCCCCTCTTCGAGTCCCTGGAGGTCCTGGGCAAGGAGAAGACGCTGACCCGCATCGACGCGGCCCTGTCGAGGCTCGCGGCGGCGTAACGCACCGAAGCACGCGTGAAGGGCGGCAGCCGAGGAGGCTGCCGCCCTTGTCGTACGCCTCCCGGGCCACGCCTCCCGGCCCCTCCGCCGTCGTCCCGGCGGACGGGACGCGTGCGCCGTGAGGACAGGGACCCGCGTCCCTGCGGTGACCGGTCGGCCTGCGCCCGGGCGGCTGTCGTCGAGCAGCCGCAGCGCCGGCTTGCGGTCGCCGGCCCCGAGGCCCGGGACGACGAGGGCACCGTCGCGGCCGTGGGCGCCATCCGCGGCCGGATACGGCTGACGTTCCCACGCCTGGGCGAGACGCCGCACGAAGCCGGGTTCCCCCTGCGCGACCCGGTCCGGACCGGAGTCCTCACCGTCGACAGCGAGGCGGTGACGGCCGGACACGACGTCGTGCGGAGCGTGCCGGCCGAGGTGGACCGCCGTCCGGCCGGCCGGCCACCGAGGCCGGAGCACTGTCCGATCCGCGGATACGCATCGAGTCCGCGGACACTCATCCAGATCGAGGGCCCCGCCCCCCCCCGGCAGCCGTCCGGCCGCCCGTCCGGTATCCCCACGCCCGCCGCTTCGGCGGCCTAGGCTGGGTGCCATGCCGATCCGAGCAGTTGTCTGGGACGTAGACGACACCCTCTTCGACTACACCACCGCCGACCGCGAGGGCATGCGCGCCCACCTGGTCGCCGAGGGCCTGCTCGCCGGATACGGGTCGGCCGAGGAGGCCCTCGTGCGCTGGCGGGAGATCACCGACCGGCAGTGGGCCCGGTTCGCGGCCGGTGAGGTCGACTTCGTCACACAGCGACGCGACCGCACCCGGGTCTTCCTGGGCCGGCCGGAGCTGACGGACACCGAGGCCGACGACTGGTTCCAGCGGTACGTCACGCACTACGAGGCCGCCTGGTCCCTCTTCCCGGACGTCCTGCCCGTCCTCGACGCCCTCGCCGACAGCCACCGGCACGCCGTGCTCTCGAACTCCAGCCTGACCGTCCAGGACCGCAAGCTGCGCGTCCTCGGCGTGCACGACCGCTTCGAGGCCATCCTGTGCGCCGCCGAGCTGGGCGTCTCCAAGCCCGATCCCGGCGCCTTCCTGGCCGCCTGCGACGCCCTCGGCCTCGCCCCGCGGGAGGTCGCCTACGTCGGCGACCACCCGGAGATCGACGGGCGCGGAGCCGCGGACGCGGGGCTGCTGTCGGTGTGGATCGACCGCGGTGGCGTGTACGCGACCGTCGACCCGCCCGCCGACCGGCGCCGTATCGCCTCCCTCTCCGAACTCCCCGCGCTCCTCGGCGCCGATACCCGTTTTGGAGCCCCGTCCACCTTCGGGTAATGTTCTTCCTGCGCCGCCGGAGAGCGGGCCGAAAGGGCCGGGAACCGGAAGCGCAACGCTAGAACAAGGTCCCCTCCGGGGCTTGCGTTCCAGTGGCCTATGGTGTAATTGGCAGCACGACTGATTCTGGTTCAGTTAGTCTTGGTTCGAGTCCAGGTAGGCCAGCTCGCAGAGCTCATCTGCACCGTGGAGATCACTCCACAAAGCCCCCGTTGTGTAGCGGCCTAGCACGCCGCCCTCTCAAGGCGGTAGCGCCGGTTCGAATCCGGTCGGGGGTACAGATCCTTCCCGCGAGGACAGTCAGGGTAGCTCCCGCCGTCTTCGATGCAGGATCGCTAGGGCCCCCGTTGTGTAGCGGCCTAGCACGCCGCCCTCTCAAGGCGGTAGCGCCGGTTCGAATCCGGTCGGGGGTACAAACTGGTCTAAACCACATTGGTCTATGGTGTAATTGGCAGCACGACTGATTCTGGTTCAGTTAGTCTAGGTTCGAGTCCTGGTAGACCAGCTCGGGTCTGCAGCGGAGTAGCATTCAACGCTTGCAAGATCCTCGCCCCCGTTGTGTAGCGGCCTAGCACGCCGCCCTCTCAAGGCGGTAGCGCCGGTTCGAATCCGGTCGGGGGTACAACAGGTTCGGTGGCCCTTCGCTTCGGCGGAGGGCCACCGGCGTTTTGGCCGTCGCCAACTCCCCGTACGGCGCCATGGTGTCGGAAAGGGCCCGCCGCGGCGTTGAGGCGGACCCGATCCCGGTCACGTATCCAGGCAGGCGCGGTCAGCCCGTGCGGCGCAGGGCCTCGGAGAGACGGCCGGCGGCGTCGATGATCGCCTGGGCGTGCATACGGCCCGGATGGCGCGACAGACGCTCGATGGGGCCGGAGACGGACACGGCGGCCACCACGCGGTTGGAGGGGCCGCGCACGGGCGCGGAGACGGACGCCACCCCCGGCTCCCGCTCACCGATCGACTGCGCCCAGCCGCGCCGCCGCACGCCGGACAGGGCCGTCGCCGTGAAGCGGGCGCCCTGCAGGCCCCGGTGGAGGCGCTCAGGCTCCTCCCAGGCCATGAGGATCTGGGCCGACGAGCCTGCCTTCATGGTGAGCGTGGAGCCGACCGGGACGGTGTCCCGCAGGCCCGACAGACGCTCGGCGGCGGCCACGCAGATGCGCATGTCGCCCTGGCGGCGATAGAGCTGGGCGCTCTCGCCCGTGATGTCACGGAGGTGGGTGAGCACCGGGCCCGCCGTGGCGAGCAGCCGGTCCTCGCCGGCCGCCGCGGCCAGTTCGGCCAGACGCGGACCGAGAATGAACCGGCCCTGCATGTCCCGCGCCACCATGCGGTGGTGTTCCAGCGCCACGGCCAGGCGGTGGGCCGTGGGTCGTGCCAGTCCGGTCGCACCGACCAACCCCGCGAGGGTGGCCGGACCGGACTCCAGAGCGCTCAGGACGAGGGCCGCCTTGTCCAGAACGCCGACGCCGCTACTGTTGTCCATGCAACGATACTCCCGTCTCACTCTGTGAAACGCAAGTTCAATTTTCCATGGAACCCGCCACTCTGGACGGCAGGAAGTCACAACGGCCCGTGACGAAAGGGCCTGGTGGCGGTTGCCCGGAAACACAGGGGTGCGGGCACCGCTTCCCCAAGATCTCTAGTTGGGTCGGCGCTCTGCCGCCGGCCGGAGGGAAAGCGATGGGTAGGACACTCGCGGAGAAGGTCTGGGACGACCACGTCGTCCGGCGCGCCGAAGGCGAGCCCGACCTCCTCTTCATCGATCTGCACCTGCTGCACGAGGTGACCAGCCCGCAGGCCTTCGACGGCCTCCGCAAGAGCGGCCGCCCGGTGCGGCGGCTCGACCTGACCATCGCCACCGAGGACCACAACACCCCGACCCTCGACATCGACAAGCCCATCGCGGACCCGGTCTCCCGGGTCCAGCTGGAGACGCTGCGCAAGAACTGCGCGGACTTCGGCGTCCGGCTGCACCCGCTGGGCGACGTCGAGCAGGGCGTCGTCCACGTCGTCGGCCCGCAGCTGGGCCTGACCCAGCCCGGCACCACCGTGGTCTGCGGCGACTCGCACACCTCCACGCACGGCGCCTTCGGCGCGCTGGCGTTCGGCATCGGCACCTCCCAGGTCGAGCACGTCCTGGCCACCCAGACGCTGCCCATGGCCCGCCCGAAGACCATGGCGATCACCGTCAACGGCGAACTGCCCGACGGCGTCACGGCCAAGGACCTGATCCTCGCCATCATCGCGAAGATCGGCACCGGCGGCGGCCAGGGCTACATCCTGGAGTACCGCGGCGAGGCCATCGAGAAGCTCTCGATGGAGGCCCGGATGACCATCTGCAACATGTCGATCGAGGCCGGCGCCCGCGCGGGCATGATCGCCCCCGACGAGACCACCTTCGCCTACCTCCAGGGCCGCTCGCACGCCCCCGAGGGCGCCGACTGGGACGCCGCCGTCGCGTACTGGAAGACGCTGCGCACCGACGACGACGCCGAGTTCGACGCCGAGGTCGTCATCGAGGCCGCCGAACTGTCCCCGTTCGTCACCTGGGGCACCAACCCGGGCCAGGGCGCGCCGCTTTCCGCCGCCGTCCCCGACCCCGCTTCGTACGAAGACGCCTCGGAGCGCTTCGCCGCCGAAAAGGCCCTGGAGTACATGGGGTTGGAGGCAGGGCAGCCGCTGCGCTCCATCAAGGTGGACACCGTCTTCGTAGGTTCCTGCACCAACGGCCGCATCGAGGACCTGCGCGCCGCCGCCGAGATCGTACGGAGCCGCAAAGTCGCCGACGGCGTACGGATGCTGGTCGTCCCCGGATCCGCGCGGGTGGGTCTGCAGGCCGTCTCCGAGGGCCTGGACGAGGTCTTCAAGGAGGCCGGCGCCGAGTGGCGGCACGCGGGCTGCTCGATGTGCCTGGGCATGAACCCGGACCAGCTGGCACCCGGTGAGCGCTCCGCGTCCACGTCCAACCGCAACTTCGAGGGACGGCAGGGCAAGGGAGGCCGCACCCACCTGGTGTCGCCGCAGGTCGCGGCCGCCACGGCGGTCCTGGGCCACCTGGCCTCCCCGGCCGACCTCGCCGCCGCCGACGCCCCCACGCCCGCTGGAGTCTGAGAGTCATGGAAGCATTCACCACCCACACCGGCCGGGCCGTCCCGCTGCGCCGCAGCAACGTCGACACCGACCAGATCATCCCCGCCCACTGGCTCAAGAAGGTGACGCGGGACGGCTTCGAGGACGGGCTGTTCGAGGCCTGGCGCAAGGACCCGGAGTTCGTGCTCAACCGGCCCGAGCGCGAGGGTGCGACGGTCCTGGTGGCCGGCCCCGACTTCGGCACCGGCTCCTCCCGCGAGCACGCCGTCTGGGCGCTGCAGAACTACGGCTTCAAGGCCGTGATCTCCTCCCGCTTCGCCGACATCTTCCGCGGCAACTCGCTGAAGAACGGCCTGCTCACGGTGGTCCTCGACCAGAAGGTCGTGGACGCGCTGTGGGAGCTCACGGAGAAGGACCCGCAGGCGGAGGTCACGGTCGACCTCGAGGCCCGTGAGGTTCGCGCGGAGGGCATCACCGCCTCCTTCGAGCTGGACGAGAACTCCCGCTGGCGGCTGCTGAACGGGCTGGACGACATCTCGATCACCCTCCAGAACGAGGCCGACATCGCCGCGTACGAGGCGAAGCGTCCGTCGTTCAAGCCGCAGACCCTCCCGGTCTGATTCGCGGACGGTCTCCGAGGCCGCCGCAAGGTCGAGTTTCGGCCACCCAACACACCGGCTGTACCCCCGATCGGGCCGATCGGGGGTACAGCCGTTTCTGGTGCCGGGCGCATGCGGGTGTCGCGGCTGGAGCATCCAACTTCCCACGTTAGAGGCCTGGTTGCCGGGGTACGAAGATCATGGCGACGCATCTTCCGGATGTGCTCAGGAGGCCGTTGGGGGCGGCAGTTGCCCCCTGCGCAGGCGACAACTCGCCCCAGATGGCACAATCTGTGCATGGAACACGACGGCCAACTCCAGCTCTATGCGGCGGTCGCGTCCCGGCTCAAGGAAGCGCACACAAGAGTGCGCGCACTGCAAGTCCCGGAGGGCGTACGGATGGCGCTGACCCGGAAGCTGCTGGTCATTACGGCCGCGGCCAAACACGATCTCGCCGGTGCGGCAAGGCGCCTGGAGCGGTTCACCGAGGACCTCGACGAGGGGCGATTCCCCGAAGAGGAAGGCTGAACAGGCCGGGACAGCCCGAGTCCGTTGCGGCACAAGGGTGATTAGCCCGTTTCGTGTTTGATTTGCGGTATATATCTGCCTAACGTGCGAAAAAGCTTGAACACATTCGTTCTGGCGATGTCTCCGAAGGGGAAGACGTGAACAAGGCGCAGCTCGTAGAAGCGATTGCCGACAAGTTGGGCGGCCGCCAGCAGGCCGCCGACGCTGTCGACGCGGTCCTGGACGCCCTCGTCCGTGCAGTGGTCTCGGGCGACCGGGTCTCGGTCACCGGCTTCGGCTCCTTCGAGAAGGTCGACCGCCCGGCTCGCTACGCCCGTAACCCCCAGACGGGCGAGCGGGTTCGGGTCAAGAAGACCTCCGTGCCGCGCTTCCGCGCGGGCCAGGGCTTCAAGGACCTGGTGAGCGGCTCGAAGAAGCTCCCGAAGAACGACATCGCGGTCAAGAAGGCCCCCAAGGGCAGCCTGTCCGGCCCGCCGCCCACCATCTCCAAGGCCGCGGGCAAGAAGGCCGCCGCCAAGAAGGCCACGGGCGCCGCGAAGAAGGCCACGGGCGCGGCCAAGAAGACGACCGCGGCGGCGAAGAAGACGGCCGCGAAGAAGACCGCCGGCGCGGCGACCGCGAAGAAGGCCCCCGCCAAGAAGTCCACGGCCAAGACCACCACGACGGCGGCGAAGACCACGGCCAAGAAGGCCCCCGCGAAGAAGGCGACGGTGAAGAAGGCCCCCGCCAAGAAGTCGACCGCCCGCAAGACCACCGCCAAGAAGGCCCCCGCCCGCAAGAAGTAACAGGCAGTAGCGGAAGCTGCGGAGGCGGTAGCAGCAGCGGAAGCAGCGGAAGCAGCGGAAGCAGCAGGCGAACGGGCACAGGGGCACTCACGCGCCGGGCCGGACTCCCTCTCGGAGCCCGGCCCGCGGCCTGTTCGGGGAACGACAGGGCCACCCACGGGAACGGCAGGGGGCGACGAGCGGGACAGGAACGAGGGCCGCGCGGATCAGAACGTCTGGAGCGTCACCAGCGTGATCCGGCGGTCCGTGTCCCCGCCCTCGGTCTCGATCCGTACCCGCTGTCCGGGCCGCAGCAGTCTCAGGCCCCCCGCCTCGAACGCCGCCGCGTCGAAGGGCACGGGCGTGCCGTCGTCGAGCAGCACCTGCCCGCTGCGGCTTTCCGGGTCGTACGTGTATGCGGTCGCCTGCATGCCGGCAGCCTACTGCCCGGCGATCAGCAACCGCGCCGCCACCGCGGCTGTACGGGGTCCCACACCCAGCGCCAGCGCGGTGCGCAGATCGGCGCCGGTGTCGACGTCCTGCCGTACGGAATCCACCGCCTCGAGCCGTAGTTCCACGGCGCCGGACCTGCGGTGGCGGGCCCGGGAATCCGTACCGAAAGCGGGGGACAATTCACGGCCCGGCGCCGCTGCCAGCAGGGTCGTTCCGATTCCGGCGGAGTCCGCGAGAAAAGCGCGCGGGAATTGTGTGGCCGCCGCCAGTACGAGTGCCAATTCCGCGGGCCGCAGCGCGGGGAGATCGGCGTTGAGCGCGGCCACCGGACTTCCGGGACGTGCCGCCCGTACCGCGGCCGCTCCGTGCGCCAGGGCGGCGTTCAGGCCGCCGCGGGGCTCGTCCGGGACGACCCTGGCGCCCAGTGCCGCCAGCTCCCGTCCGGCCCGCGCGTCGTCCGTGACTACTGCCACATCCGCCACCGCCGGGCAGGCCAGCGCCGCTGCCACGGTGTCCTGGGCGAACGCCAGCGCGAGGCCCGGCCGCACCCCGTCGTCCGCGGTGTCCGACAGCCTGCTCTTGGCCCGGGCGAGGGGCTTCACGGGTACGACCAAGGTCCACTGCACGAGCGTTCCGTCCTTCTCTCGTCGCTGTCATTGTCACCCGGGGGACCTGGCGGTTCACTCTCCGGGGCGTACGGTGTTCTCGACAGACGGGCGGCCCGGGGCGACACTTGTCCGGCCCCAGGCCCTGGAGGAAAGGTGTCAGCGTGCCCCGCCGCAGAATCGGCTTCTGGTACCGCTTCGCCGCGGTGCTCTGCAAACCGCCGCTCGTGGTTCTGATCAAGCGGGACTGGCGGGGAATGGACAACATTCCGGCCGACGGTGGATTTATCACCGCCGTGAACCACAATTCGCACGTGGATCCCTTCGCGTACGCGCACTACCAGTACAACACCGGGCGCGTCCCGCGATTCCTGGCGAAGAGCGGCCTTTTCGGAAAGGGATTCGTCGGTGCCGCGATGCGGGGCACCGGGCAGATCCCCGTCTACCGCGAGAGCACGGACGCGCTGAGCGCCTTCCGGGCCGCGATCGACGCCGTGGAGCGCGGCGAGTGCGTCGCCTTCTACCCGGAGGGCACCCTCACCCGCGACCCGGACGGCTGGCCGATGACCGCCAAGACCGGTGCCGCGCGCGTGGCCCTGCAGACCAAGTGCCCGGTGATTCCGGTCGCCCAGTGGGGCTGCAACGAACTGCTGCCGCCGTACGCCAAGAAGCCCAGCCTCCTCCCGCGCAAGACCCACCGCGTGCTGGCGGGCCCGCCGGTCGACCTGTCGCGGTTCTACGACAAGGAGATGACCGCGGAGGTGCTGAAGGAGGCCACCGAGGTCATCATGGCCGCCGTCACCCGCCAGCTGGAGGAGATCCGCGGCGAGAAGGCGCCCGAAACCCCCTACGACCCGCGCCGGGAGCGGATCGAGCAGCGGCGCCGGACCCAGCGGCAGGCGCAGACACAGACACACGCGACGCGGGCACGGACGCAGGGACCGCGGACAGAAGGGCAGAGCACGTGAGCAAGCCCGTCAAGGCGGCCGTCTTCGGCACCGGATCGTGGGGCACGGCCTTCGGCGCGGTCCTCGCCGACGCGGGGTGCGACGTCACCCTGTGGGGGCGCCGTGCCGCACTCGCCGACGCCGTCAACTCCACCCGGACCAACCCCGACTACCTGCCCGGCGTGGAACTCCCCGCCAGCCTGCGGGCCACCACCGACGCCGCCGAGGCCGCGCACGACGCCGATTTCACCGTCCTCGCGGTCCCGTCCCAGACGCTGCGCGCCAACCTCGCCGACTGGACGCCGCTGCTGGCGCCCGGCACGGTCCTGGTGTCGTTGATGAAGGGCGTCGAACTCGGCTCCGCGATGCGGATGAGCGAGGTGATCGAGGACGTCGCCAAGGTCGGCGCCGAGCGTGTCGCCGTGGTCACCGGACCCAACCTGGCCCGGGAGATCGCCGCCCGCATGCCGGCCGCCGCCGTGGTCGCCTGCCCCGACGAGTCCGTCGCCCAGCGGCTCCAGACCGCCTGCCACACACCGTACTTCCGCCCGTACACCAACACCGACGTCATCGGCTGCGAACTCGGTGGCGCCGTCAAGAACGTGATCGGGCTGGCCGTCGGCATCGCGGACGGCATGGGCCTCGGCGACAACGCCAAGGGGTCCCTCATCACGCGCGGCCTCGCCGAGACCACGCGCCTCGGGGTCGCCCTCGGCGCCGACCCGCTGACGTTCTCCGGACTGGCCGGTCTCGGCGACCTGGTGGCGACCTGTTCCTCGCCGCTGTCCCGCAACCACACCTTCGGCACCAACCTCGGCAAGGGCATGACCCTCCAGGAGACCATCGCGGTCACCAAGCAGACCGCCGAGGGCGTCAAGTCCTGCGAGTCGGTGCTGGATCTGGCCCGGCGGCACGGTGTCGACATGCCGATCACCGAGACGGTCGTCGGCATCGTGCACGAGGGCAAGCCCCCGGTGGTCGCGCTCAAGGAGCTGATGTCGCGCAGCGCGAAGCCGGAACGACGCTGAGCGACGCTCGGACGGAACCCGGCCGCCGCCCGCGCCACGCGGCTGTGGGGACGCTGCCCCGCGGCCGTGAGGGCGGGTACTCTCGACGCGATATGAGCACCGAGAACCTCCCCCAGAGCCCCGAGCAGCCGCCTCGCAAACCGCGTGTGGCCGTCGTGTTCGGCGGGCGCAGCTCCGAACACGGGATCTCCGTGGTCACGGCCGGCGCCGTCCTCGCGGCCATCGACCGGACGAAGTACGACGTCCTGCCGATTGGCATCACCCGCGACGGCCGCTGGGCCCTCACCGCCGACGAACCGGAACGCATGGCGATCACCGAACGCCGTACGCCCGACGTCGAGGAGCTGGCCGAGTCGACCGAGGGCGGCGTGGTGCTGCCCGTCGACCCCGGCAACCGCGAAGTCGTCTACAGCGAACCCGGTTCGGTGCCCAAGGCGCTGGGCGAGGTCGACGTCGTCTTCCCCGTGCTGCACGGCCCGTACGGCGAGGACGGCACCCTCCAGGGCCTGCTGGAGTTGTCCGGCGTGCCGTACGTCGGCGCCGGCGTGCTCGCCTCGGCCGTCGGGCAGGACAAGGAGTACATGAAGGCCGTGTTCACCTCCTACGGGCTGAAGGTCGGCCCGTACGTGGTGATCCGGCCCCGCGAGTGGGAGCAGGACCGTTCCGGCGCCCGCGAGAGGATCGTCGGCTTCGCCGGCGAGCACGGCTGGCCGCTGTTCGTGAAGCCCGCCCGCGCGGGGTCGTCGATCGGCATCACCAAGGTCGACGACCTCTCCGGACTCGACGAGGCGATCGAGGAGGCCCGGCGCCACGACCCGAAGATCCTCGTGGAGGCCACGCTGCGCGGCCGGGAGATCGAGTGCGGGGTGCTGGAGTTCGAGGACGGCCCCCGGGCCTCCCTCCCCGCCGAGATCCCGCCGCCCTCGGAACACGCGTACTACGACTTCGAGGCCAAGTACATCGACTCCACCCCCGGCGTCGTGCCCGCCCCGCTCACGTCCGAGGAGACCGCCGAGGTCCAGCGGCTCGCCGTGGCGGCGTTCGACGCGGCCTCCTGCGAGGGGCTGGTGCGCGCGGACTTCTTCCTCACCGAGGACGGCGAGTTCGTGATCAACGAGATCAACACCATGCCCGGTTTCACGCCGATCTCCATGTACCCGCAGATGTGGCAGGCGAGCGGCGTCGGCTACCCGGAGCTGGTGGACCGGCTGGTCCAGGCGGCGCTGAGGCGGTCCACGGGACTGCGCTGACCCCGTGGCCTGTCCGGCGGTCGCCGACGGCCCGGGCGCGGCTGCTCCCCACGCCCGCTCTCGCGTGAGCCGTCAGGTCCGTGCGGGCCCGTGCGGGTCCCACCGCCCCGCTCACCGGCGGCGATCGGACGCCGTCCGTTTCGCACGGTCCCACGGCCGGGTCTCCGGGCAGTCACCGGCCCCGCGCACGGCGGCCCGGAAGGCGATCCCCTCGGGGATCGCCTTCCGGGCGACGGGTGGAGCCCGCACCTCCTGCGGGGGTCGCCCTGCCCCGCAGCACAGTATGATCAGCGGGTTTTCCAGCCTGTCGTCCGCCGACGGCAGTGCCTCGTCCGGGTTCCGCCACAGCTCGGTGACCAGCGCGTCCGGGCCCGGAAACCGCCGCCGACCCGCTGTCGTCTGCTGAGGGAGCGGCCTGCGGCGGCGATCAGCAGTGCGAGAGCGAGCGGGCGGAAGGGGGCTAGAGATGAACGACCGGACAGGTCAGGGTCCGGGTGATGCCGTCCACTTGCTGGACCTTGGCGACCACCATGCGACCCAGGTCGTCGACGGTGTCGGACTGGGCGCGGACGATGACGTCGTAGGGTCCTGTCACGTCCTCGGCCTGGATCACTCCAGGGATCTTGCTGATCGTCTCGGCGACGGTCGACGCCTTGCCGACCTCCGTCTGGATCAGGATGTACGCCTGTACCACGGAACCTCCAGAGCGGCCACGAGGATCATGTGGGGAAAAGGAACGCCACGGTACCGCGTCGCCGCACTTCACGGGGAGACCCGCGGGGTACGGGCCTGGCGCGCCGGGGTGCCGGAACGACACGAGTTGACGATCGCGCCGACCGTGGCGACGGTCATTTCGACCGTAACGAGGACAGAGATGACGCGCGACCGGGCACGGACAGGGACAGAAGGGGAGCCAAGGCAATGAAGGGCACTGTTGGTGAGCTCGGGGAGTTCGGGCTCATCAGGGAGCTCACCTCCCGTCTCACCACCACCCCGGCGGTCCGGGTCGGCCCCGGCGACGACGCCGCCGTGGTCGCCGCGCCCGACCGCAGGGTGGTGGCCAGCACCGACATCCTGGTGGAAGGACGGCACTTCCGCCGTGACTGGTCCACCGCGTACGACGTGGGCCGCAAGGCGGCGGCGCAGAACCTCGCCGACATCGCCGCCATGGGCGCCGTACCGACCGCGCTGCTGCTCGGCCTGGTCGTGCCCGCCGAACTGCCGGTGACCTGGCCGACCGAGCTGATGGACGGGCTGCGTGACGAGTGCCAGGTCGCGGGTGCCTCCGTGGTCGGCGGCGACGTGGTGCGCGGCGACACGATCACCGTCTCCATCACCGCGCTGGGCGACCTGCGCAACCAGGAGCCCGTCACCCGCGGTGGCGCCCAGCCCGGTGACCTCGTCGCGGTGACCGGCTGGCTCGGCTGGTCCGCGGCCGGGTTCGCCGTGCTGTCCCGGGGCTTCCGCTCACCGCGCGCCTTCGTCGAGGCCCACCGCCGCCCGGAGCCGCCGTACCACGCGGGGCCGGCCGCCGCGGCGCTCGGCGCCACCGCGATGTGCGACGTGAGCGACGGACTGATCGCCGACCTGAGCCACATCGCGGAGGCCAGCAAGGTCAGGATCGACATCCGCTCCGGGCAGATCGACATCCCGTCCCAGATGAACGACATCGGCCAGGCCGTCGGCGTCGACCCCATGCAGTGGGTGCTCACCGGGGGAGAGGACCACGCGATCGTGGCCACCTTCCCGCCGGACGTGAAGCTGCCCGCCCGCTGGAAGGTCATCGGCGAGGTCCTCAACCCCTCCGCACTGCCCCAGGTGACCGTCGACGGGGCGCCCTGGACCAGCAAGGGCGGCTGGGACCACTTCGGTGAGGACGTGGAGTCATGAGCCTGCCCCTGGTCCTCACCGTCGCCGGCTCCGACTCCGGCGGCGGCGCCGGCATCCAGGCCGACCTGAAGACGATGCTCGCTCTCGGCACGCACGGCATGAGCGTGCTCACGGCGGTGACCGCGCAGAACTCGCTCGGCGTCCAGGGCGCCTGGGAGCTGCCCGTGGAGGCGGTACGGGCCCAGTACCGCAGCGTCGTGGACGACATCGGCGTCCAGGCGGTCAAGACCGGGATGCTCTCCTCCGCCGATCTCGTCGAGACGGTCGCCGAGTTGATCGGCGGCACCGACGCCCCGGCCGTCGTCGATCCGGTCGGCGTCTCCAAGCACGGGGACGCGCTGCTCGCCGCCTCCGCCCTGGACTCCGTACGCACCAAACTGCTGCCGGTGGCGACCGTCGCCACCCCGAACCTCGACGAGGTCGCCCAACTCACCGGCGTACGGGTCGAGTCGGACACCGACCTGCGCCGGGCCGCGGCCGCCGTGCTGGAGTACGGTCCCCGCTGGGTGCTGATCAAGGGCGGGCATCTGCGCGGCGACGCCGTGGATCTGCTCACCGACGGCTCTCAAGAGCACTGGCTGCGCGCACCGCGCCTCGACAACCGGCACACGCACGGCACGGGCTGCACCCTCGCGTCGGCCGTCGCGTGCGGGCTGGCGAAGGGGCAGTCGGTGCCGGACGCGGTCGCGGCGGCCAAGGAGTACGTCACCGGGGCGATCGGGGCCGGATTCGCGCTCGGCGCCGGCATCGGGCCGGTGGACCACGGCTGGGCGCTCGGGCGGGGCACCGGCTCGGCGTGATGCCGGGGCCGCCTCCTGAGCGAGCTCACCGGAGTACGGGGCGCAGGCCTGCCGGTGGAAGCGGTCGGCGGCCTGCCGGTGGAAGCAGCCGCGCGCGGGAGGGGACTGCCCGCCGGGAGAGGTTCCGGGCACGGCAGAAAGCCGGCCCACCCGGAGGTGGACCGGCTTTCTGCAGCGGACCAGGCCGTGGCCGCGCGCTCAGCTGACGCGTCAGCGCGAGACCTTGCCGGCCTTGATGCACGAGGTGCAAGCGTTCACGCGCTTCGGCGTCCCGCCGACCACGGTACGCACACGCTGGATGTTCGGGTTCCAGCGACGGGACGTACGGCGGTGCGAGTGCGAGATGTTGTTGCCGAAGCTCGGCCCCTTGCCACAGACGTCGCAGTTGGCAGCCACGGGTCACTCCAAAGACTTCAGATGCACTTACGGTTGACCCCGGCATGCCGGGATCAAGGTTCCGGAGCCGCGAACGGTCCGGGATCTGAGTGGCGGTGCCAGGGGGGAGAGAGCCCGATCGGGATCGGGCAACCGGAGCAGCATACAACGGCTGCTCCCGTACAACGAAACTACCACGGCAGCTCAGAGGCCCGCCCCCGGCCCTCTTCCGGCGGACACCCCTGCAAGGTCTACGCTGCCTGCCACATCCAGCAGCTCAGGGAGGCGCAGGTGGCGCAGGTGCCGCAGAGGTTCTTCGACGCTCTGGCGGTGCGCACCTGGTGCGGTCTGTCGCTGCGCGCCCTGGGGCGGGCGCGCGAGGAGATCGACGCGATCAACGTCTATCCGGTCGCGGACGGGGACACCGGCACGAACCTGTACCTGACCGTCGAGTCGGCCGTCGCCGCCGTGGAGGCCGTGTTCGCGGCGCACGAGGTGGACGCCGGGGAGCCGGACGAGGGCGACGGTCCTTCGCTGGCCGACAGCGTGGGTGCCATGGCGCACGGCGCGCTGATCGGCGCACGCGGCAACTCGGGGACGATCCTCGCGCAGCTGCTGCGCGGCATGGCCCAGGTGCTCACCGCCGGGGGTGAACCCGCTCACATCGACGGTCCGGGCCTGCGGCGGGCCCTGCGCCACGCGGCCGAATCCGCCCGGCAGGCCGTGGCCCACCCGGTCGAGGGCACCGTTCTGACCGTCGCCTCCGCCGCCGCCGACGCCGCCGAAGGGGCGGAGGGCGACTGCGCGGCGGTGGCCCGCGCGGCCTACGCGGGGGCCCGCGAGGCGCTCGCCGCGACCCCGGGGCAGCTGCCCGTCCTGGAGCGCGCCGGTGTGGTCGACGCCGGCGGGCACGGCCTTGTCACGGTGCTCGCGGCCCTGGTGGAGACCTTCACGGGCCGGGCGCCGGGAGTGGAGGCGAGCGTCGTGCCGCACGCGCGCGTGCCGCACGACGGCGCGGACCTCACGGGGGAGTGCGCCGCGGAGGAGGGCGACGGGAACGGCCCCGCCTTCGAGGTGATCTACCTCCTGGAGGCCGGGGACGCCGCCGTGGCACGGCTGCGGCAGCGGCTCGACGCCCTCGGGGACTCGCTCGTCGTGGTCGGCGGCGACGGACTGTGGAACGTCCACGTGCACGTCGACGACGCGGGCGCCGCCGTGGAGGCGGGCGTCGAGGCCGGGCGGCCGTACCGGATCCGCATCACCCACTTCGGGCACGGCGCCGCACACACCACCGGTACCGGGCGCCCGCCCCGGGAACGGGCCCAGCGCGCCGTGGTGGCCGTCGTGCCCGGGGAGGGCCTGGCCGGGCTGTACGCCGAGGCCGGCGCGACCACCGTGCTCGCACGCCCCGGGGAGCCCCCCGCCAGCGGCGAACTCGTCCAGGCCGTACGCCGGGCACACGCGCGCGAGGTCGTGCTGCTGCCCAACGACGCCGAACTGCGCCACACCGCGGCCGCCGCGGCCGAGCAGGCCCGCACCGAAGGCGTCCGCGTCGCCCTCATCCCGACCCGCTCCGCGGTCCAGGGCATCGCCGCGCTCGCCGTGCACGAACCCGAGCGGCGCTTCGACGAGGACGTGGTGGCGATGACCTCGGCGGCCGGCGCCACCCGCCACGCCGAGGTCGCCGTCGCCGAACGACAGTCCTGGACCACGGCCGGCATCTGCCAGGCCGGTGACGTGCTCGGCCTCGTCGACGGAGACGTGGCCGTGATCGGCGGGGACGTCACGGAGGTCGCCGCTACCGTCCTGGACCGCATGCTCGCGGCCGGCGGCGAGCTGGTGACCCTCGTCCTCGGCGACGGGGCCCCCGAGACCGTCGCCGCCCACCTGGAGGCCCGCGTCCGCGAGGCGTACCTCGCCGTCGACACGGTGGTCTACCGGGGCGGGCGGCAGGGTGCGCTGCTGCTGATCGGCGTGGAGTAGCCCGGAGTGCCCGGAGTGCCCGGAGTACCCGGAGTATCGAGAGTGCCGGGAGTACCCGGAAAGCCCCGAGTGCCCCAGGGCGCCCCCGGCGTTTCTCGGGGCTTCCCCCGGGAGGTGCGGGGCCATTGTCAGTGGCGTGGTGTGCAATGGATCTCGTGCCCGCACTGCAAGAACCCCTGAAGAAGGTGCTCGGCCCCGCCACCGCGAAGGTGATGGCCGAGCATCTCGGCCTGCACACCGTCGGCGACCTCCTCCACCACTACCCCCGGAGATACGAGGAGCGCGGTCAGCTCACCCACCTCGCCGACCTGCCCATGGACGAGCACGTCACGGTGGTGGCCCAGGTCGCCGACGCCCGCCTGCACACCTTCGCCTCCTCCAAGGCGCCGCGCGGCAAGGGGCAGCGGCTCGAAGTGACCATCACGGACGGCAGCGGCCGCCTCCAGCTGGTCTTCTTCGGCCACGGCGTCCACAAGCCCCACAAGGAGCTGCTGCCGGGCACCCGCGCGATGTTCGCGGGCAAGGTCTCCGTCTTCAACCGCCGACTGCAACTGGCCCACCCGGCGTACGAGTTGCTGCGCGGCGGGGACGACGACGGGGCCGAGAGCGTCGAGTCCTGGGCGGGCGCCCTCATTCCCCTCTATCCGGCCACCGCCAAGCTGGAGTCCTGGAAGATCGGCAAGGCGATCCAGACCGTGCTGCCCAGCGCGCAGGAGGCCGTCGACCCCCTCCCCGGCTCCCTGCGCGAGGGCCGCGGCCTGGTCTCGCTCCCCGAGGCCCTCCTGAAGATCCACCGCCCGCACACCAAGGCGGACATCGAGGAGGCCCGCGCCCGCCTGAAGTGGGACGAGGCCTTCGTCCTCCAGGTCGCCCTCGCCCGCCGCCGCCACGCCGAGACCCAACTCCCCGCGGTCCCCAGGAAACCGAGCCCGGACGGCCTGCTGACGGCCTTCGACGACCGCCTCCCCTTCACCCTCACCGACGGCCAGCAGAAGGTCTCCCGGGAGATCTTCGACGACCTGGCCACCGACCACCCGATGCACCGGCTGCTCCAGGGAGAGGTCGGATCGGGAAAGACGATGGTGGCCCTGCGCGCCATGCTCGCCGTCGTCGACGCGGGCGGGCAGGCCGTGATGCTGGCGCCCACCGAGGTGCTCGCCCAGCAGCACCACCGGTCGGTCGTCGAGATGATGGGGGAGCTCGCCGAGGGAGGGATGCTCGGCGGCGCCGAACACGCCACCAAGGTGGTGCTGCTCACGGGCTCCATGGGCGCCGCCGCCCGCCGGCACGCCCTGCTCGACCTGGCCACCGGTGAGGCCGGCATCGTCATCGGCACGCACGCGCTGATCGAGGACAAGGTGCAGTTCCACGACCTCGGCCTGGTCGTCGTCGACGAACAGCACCGCTTCGGCGTCGAGCAGCGCGACGCCCTGCGCGGCAAGGGCAAGCAGCCGCCGCACCTGCTCGTCATGACCGCCACGCCGATCCCGCGCACCGTCGCCATGACCGTCTTCGGCGACCTGGAGACCTCCGTGCTGGACCAGCTCCCGGCCGGCCGGTCCCCGATCGCCAGCCATGTCGTCCCGGCCGCCGACAAGCCGCACTTCCTCGCCCGGGCCTGGGAGCGGGTCCGCGAGGAGGTGTCGAACGGCCACCAGGCGTACGTCGTCTGCCCGCGCATCGGCGACGAGGACGACGACCCGAAGAACCCGAAGAACCCGAAGAAGAAGTCCAAGCAGCCCCCCGAGGGCGACGCGGAGAGGCGGCCCCCGCTCGCCGTCCTCGACGTCGCCGAGCAGCTGGCCAAAGGCCCGCTCCAGGGCCTGAAGGTCGAAGTCCTGCACGGCCGTATGCAGCCCGACGACAAGGACGCGGTCATGCGCCGCTTCGCCGCCGGGGAGACCGACGTCCTGGTCGCCACGACCGTCATCGAGGTCGGCGTCAACGTCCCCAACGCCACCGCGATGGTGATCATGGACGCCGACCGCTTCGGCGTCTCCCAGCTCCACCAGCTGCGCGGCCGCGTCGGCCGGGGCTCTGCCCCCGGCCTGTGCCTGCTGGTCACCGAGATGCCCGAGGCGAGCCCGGCCCGGCAGCGCCTGGGCGCCGTCGCCGGCACCCTCGACGGCTTCGAGCTCTCCCGCATCGACCTCGAACAGCGCCGCGAGGGCGACGTCCTCGGCCAGGCCCAGTCCGGCGCCCGCACCTCGCTGCGCGTGCTCGCCGTCATCGAGGACGAGGAGATCATCGCCGAGGCGCGGGAGGAGGCGGCCGCGGTCGTGGCGGCAGACCCGGAGCTGACCGGCCTGCCCGGTCTGCGGACGGCCCTGGACGCCCTCCTGGACGAGGAGAGGGAGCAGTACCTGGAGAAGGGCTGAGAGACTGGGCACGGACACCGTCCGTCCACCCGAGCACGCCGAGTACCGACAAGGACCCCAGAGATGACCCGCGTGATCGCCGGCAAGGCCGGCGGACGCCGCCTCACCGTCCCGCCAGGGACCGGAACCCGCCCCACCTCCGACCGCGCGCGCGAGGGACTCTTCTCCACCTGGCAGTCCCTGCTCGGCGGCCCGCTGGACGGTGAGCGGGTCCTCGACCTGTACGCCGGCTCCGGCGCCGTCGGTCTGGAGGCGCTGTCCCGGGGAGCCGGGCACGTCCTGCTCGTCGAGGCCGACGCCCGCGCCGCCCGTACGGTCCGGGAGAACGTGAAGGCGCTCGGCCTGCCCGGTGCCGAGGTCCGGGCGGGCAGGGCGGAACAGATCATCCGCACTCCTGCCCCGGCCGAGCCGTACGACATCGCCTTCCTGGACCCCCCGTACGCCGTCTCGGACGACGATCTCCGGGAGATCCTGCTCACACTCCGCACGGAGGGGTGGCTCACCGGGGAAGCGCTCGTCACCGTGGAGCGCAGCACCAGGGGCGGCGAGTTCCGCTGGCCGCACGGCTTCGTCGCGATCCGGGCCCGTCGCTACGGCGAGGGAACGTTTTGGTACGGTCACGCCGCCTCTACGTGCGAAGACGCACGATGACCGGACCGGAGAGCGAGGGAACTCAAGTGCGCCGCGCCGTCTGTCCCGGGTCGTTCGACCCGATCACCAACGGACATCTCGACATCATCGCCCGGGCCTCCAGCCTCTACGACGAGGTGTACGTCGCCGTGATGATCAACCAGGCCAAGAAGGGCCTGTTCGAGATCGAGGAGCGGATCGACCTCATCCGCCAGGTCACCGCCGAGTACGGGAACGTGCGCGTGGAGTCCTTCCACGGCCTCCTCGTCGACTTCTGCAAGCAGCGCGAGATCCCGGCCATCGTCAAGGGTCTGCGCGCGGTGAGCGACTTCGACTACGAGCTCCAGATGGCCCAGATGAACAACGGCCTCTCGGGTGTCGAGACCCTGTTCATCCCCACCAACCCCACCTACAGCTTCCTGTCGTCCTCCCTGGTCAAAGAGGTCGCGGCCTGGGGCGGCGACGTCTCCCACCTCGTACCCCCGCTGGTCCTGGAAACCCTCTCCGAGCGCCTGAAGCAGGACTGAGCCCGCCCCGCCCCCGCCCCCGCGCACGCCCCGCGCAGCTCACGGAGGCTGACAAACCGTCACCCGGTGTCCCCCGGACACCCCGGGGTCGTACAGTCGTCCCGTCCGTCTCCAACACAGCTGTAGAGAGTGGCGAGCACACGGTGGACGTGCAGAAGAAGCTCGACGAGATCACCGCGATGGTCTCCGGCGCCCGCGCCATGCCCATGTCGGCCTCGTGCGTGGTCAACCGCGCCGAGCTGCTCTCGATGCTCGAGGAGCTGCGCGCCGAGCTGCCCGGTTCCCTCGCCCAGGCCCAGGAGCTGATCGGCGACCGGGAGCAGCTGGTCGCGCAGGCCCGCGAGGAGGCCGACCGCATCATCGAGGGCGCGCGCGCCGAGCGCGGCTCCCTGATCTCCGACACCGAGGTCGCCCGCCGCTCCCAGGCCGAGGCCGACCGGATCCTCGCCGAGGCACGCCAGGAGGCCGAGGAGGTCCGCGCCGAGGCCGACGACTACGTCGACTCCAAGCTCGCCAACTTCGAGGTCGTCCTCACCAAGACCCTCGGCTCCGTGGGCCGGGGCCGCGAGAAACTCCTCGGTACCGGACCCGGCCTCGACGAGAACGGCTACGAGGACGAGGACGCCCCCGAACGCAGCCACGACCCGGAGACCCTGCGCCGCGACGCCGACACCTACGTCGACGCGAAGCTCGGCGCCTTCGAGGCCGTACTGGCGAAGACCCTGGACGCGGTCGGCCGGGGCCGGCAGAAGCTGCACGGCCGCATCGCCACCGACGACCTCGGCGCCCTCGCGGACGACATGACCACCGTCCAGCACTCCAGCGACGCGGACTACCTCGCCGGCCTCGCGGCCCTCTCCGACGCCCCCGCCGAGCAGCCCCGGCAGCGGGAGTACGGCGAACAGCCGGCGGCGGCACAGGTACCGGCACAGGCCGTTCCGGAGATGCCGTCGCAGCAGCCGGCGTACGGCTACGCCCAGCAGCAGCCCGACCCCTACGCCGGCTACCAGCAGACCTACGGCGGCCAACAGGACCCGTACGGCTACCAGCAGCAGCCGGCGGATCCGTACACCTACCAGTACGACCCCCAGCAGCACGCGTACGACGACGGAGGCCAGGGCTACGCCCAGCAGCCCCAGCAGCCCTCCCAGCCCCCGCAGGCCCTCGACGAGACCAGCCTCTTCGACACCAGCATGATCAGCGCCGAGCAGCTGAGGGCCTACGAACAGGGGCGCGGCCTCTAGCCCGCAGACCGGCCTCACGACCGGATTGGGCCGTGAGCGAATGGTCCAGTATCCTGGCTCTTCGGTCGCGTGTACGTCCGCGATCGGCGCTGCCCGGGAACACCGATGGGCAGTCCCCCCAAGCTACGAAGACCGAAAGCAGGAATGGTTCTGAACGCGCGCCTCGACCACCGCAACCCCCTCGTGTTCGACACACACGAGCTGGGACGGCGGCCCGGTGCGCTGCAGCGCCTGACCCGCACGGTCGACGCTCCCCGGGACTTCGGTATCCAGGGAGTCATCGGAGTGCCGGAAGGCGCCCCGGTGGAACTCGATCTCCGGCTCGAGTCGGTCATGGAAGGGGTGCTCGTCACAGGCACCGCCCGTGCCAAGGCCGAGGGGGAGTGCGTAAGGTGTCTGGAGCCGCTCGAGCAGCAGCTCGCTGCGGACTTCCAGGAGATGTTCTCGTACCCTGACGCCGACGACCGGGGCCGCCCTGCGGCGGAACCGGGCGACGACGCCGAGGACGACGAGGACAGGCTCTTCGTCGAGGACGGACTGATCGGCCTCGAACCCGTGCTGCGCGACGCGGTGGTGCTCGCACTGCCGATGCAGCCGGTGTGCCAGGAAGACTGCCCGGGTCTGTGCTCCGAGTGTGGAGCACGCCTGGCGGACGACCCGGACCACCATCACGACGCCGTCGACATTCGTTGGGCGGCTTTGCAGGGACTCGCCGGTTCACTCGGAGACGGCGAGAAGGACGAGATGAGCGGCGCCGAACCTGGCGTCGACGAGAAGCAGGAGAAGTAGCCGTGGCTGTTCCGAAGCGGAAGATGTCGCGCAGCAACACGCGCCACCGCCGGTCGCAGTGGAAGGCTGCGGTCCCCACCCTGGTTGCGTGCGAGCGCTGCCACGAGCCCAAGCAGCAGCACATCGCGTGCCCGTCTTGCGGCACTTACAACAAGCGCCAGGTCCTCGAGGTCTGAGCGGCTGGTGAGAGGCACTGTGTCAGTCCCCAAGAAGGCGGAAGACGCCAAGGCGGACCCACCCGCCAAGAAGAAGGCGGACACCCAGGCCTCGTCCCACACGCTTCTGGAAGGGCGGCTCGGCTATCAGCTCGAGTCCGCCCTTCTGGTGCGTGCACTGACCCACCGTTCCTACGCGTACGAGAACGGCGGTCTGCCGACGAACGAGCGGCTGGAGTTCCTCGGTGACTCCGTCCTCGGCCTCGTCGTCACGGACACGCTGTACCGCACCCACCCCGACCTGCCCGAAGGCCAGCTGGCCAAGTTGCGGGCCGCGGTGGTCAACTCGCGTGCGCTGGCGGAGGTGGGCCGTGGGCTCGACCTCGGCTCCTTCATCCGGCTCGGCCGCGGTGAAGAGGGCACGGGGGGCCGGGACAAGGCATCCATCCTCGCCGACACCCTCGAAGCGGTGATCGGCGCGGTCTATCTCGACCAGGGCCTCGACGCGGCCTCCGAACTGGTGCACCGCCTGTTCGACCCGCTGATCGAGAAGTCCTCGAACCTCGGCGCCGGCCTGGACTGGAAGACCAGCCTCCAGGAACTCACCGCGACCGAAGGGCTCGGTGTCCCCGAGTACCTGGTCACGGAGACCGGCCCGGACCACGAGAAGACCTTCACTGCTGCCGCCCGCGTCGGAGGCGTCTCGTACGGCACCGGCACCGGCCGCAGCAAGAAGGAGGCGGAGCAGCAGGCCGCGGAATCCGCGTGGCGGTCGATCAAGACCGCGGCGGACGAGCGCGCCAAGGCGACGGCGGACCAGCCGTCCACCGAAGTCGACGAGGCCGCCGACACCTCGTCGGCCTCCGCCTGACGCACCCGTTCCTCCGCACGTCCCGAACGCCCGCCCCACTCCCGGGGCGGGCGTTCGGTTCGTCCACCGGCCCACCCGAGGGGATGCCATGCCCGAGTTGCCCGAGGTCGAGGTCGTCCGGCGCGGCCTGGAGCGCTGGGTCGCCCACCGCACCGTCGCCGACGCCGAGGTGCTGCACCCGCGCGCGGTACGCCGGCACATCGCCGGCCCCGACGACTTCGCCCACCGCCTGAAGGACCACCGCATCGGCACGCCCAGCCGCCGCGGCAAGTACCTGTGGCTGCCGCTGGAGGACACCGGTCAGGCGGTCCTCGCGCACCTCGGTATGAGCGGCCAGCTGCTGGTCCAGCCGCACGAGGCACCGGCCGAGAAGCACCTGCGCGTCCGCGTCCGCTTCACCGACGCCCTCGGCACCGAACTCCGCTTCGTCGACCAGCGCACCTTCGGCGGCCTCTCCCTGCACGACACCACCCCCGACGGCCTGCCCGACGTCATCGCGCACATCGCCCGCGACCCCCTCGACCCGCTCTTCGACGACGAGGCCTTCCACCTCGCCCTGCGCCGCAAGCGCACCACGATCAAACGGGCCCTGCTCGACCAGTCACTGATCAGCGGCGTCGGCAACATCTACGCCGACGAGGCCCTGTGGCGCTCCCGCCTCCACTACGAACGCCCCACCGCGACCTTCACCCGCCCCCGCACCGCCGAACTCCTCGGCCACGTCCGCGATGTGATGAACGCCGCCCTCGCCGTCGGCGGCACCAGCTTCGACAGCCTCTACGTCAACGTCAACGGCGAGTCCGGCTACTTCGACCGCTCGCTCGACGCGTACGGCCGTGAGGGCCTGCCCTGCCGCCGCTGCGCCACGCCGATGCGCCGCCGGCCGTGGATGAACCGCTCCAGCTACTTCTGCCCGAAGTGCCAGCGGCCGCCGAGGATCACGCCGTAGGCGTCCGCTGCGCGTCGTACCGCTCACGCGACGCCAGCACCTCGTCCATCCGTCCCTCCAGGCACTGGATGAGCGCGATCAGCCGCCCGGCCACCTCGCGCCCCAGTGCCGTGAGTTCGTAGTCCACGCGGGGCGGGTTGACGGGCTGGGCCTCGCGGTGCACCAGGCCGTCGCGCTCCAGCGCGTGCAGGGTCTGGGCCAGCATCTTCTCGCTGACACCGTCGACACGGCGCCGGAGTTCGTTGAACCGGAAAGAGCCCTCGTACAGCGCGCCGAGCGTCAGCGCACCCCAGCGCCCCGTGACGTGCTCCAGGGTGCCGCGCGAGGGACAGGCCTTGGAGAACACGTCGTACGGGAGGTCCTGCTCCTCCGTGCGCTCCTGCGTGGTCGACATACGTCCAGCGTACGTGAGCTCAGCGCGGTGCCACAGACGGCGCTGAGCCGCTGACAGCGCTCCCGGGGCTTCGGCCGCCGCCGGCCGCGGCTGTCTCAGTAGCCGAAGTTCTGGGTCCACCACGGGCCGCCGGAGCCGAAGTGGACGCCGACGCCCAGGGTCTGGAACTCGCAGTTCAGGATGTTGGCCTTGTGGCCGGGGCTGTCCATCCAGGCGTCCATCACGGCCTGGGCGTCGGCCTGTCCGCGGGCTATGTTCTCGCCCCCGAGATTGCTTATGCCGGCCGCCGCGGCCCGGTCCCAGGGTGTCGCGCCGCTGGGGTCGGTGTGGTCGAAGAAGCCCTGCTGGGCCATGGCCTCGCTGAAGTCCTCGGCCAGTTCACGCAGCGCGCTGTTCGCGGCCACCGGGCTGCAGCCCACCTTGGCCCGCTCGTCGTTGACGAGCTTGAGTACCTGAGCCTGGGCGACGGCCTGCTCCGACGCGGCGGCGGGGGCGCCGGGCCGGTCGGGCTCCTCGGTGGCCGGGCGCGAGGGTGCGGGCTTCGGCTTCGAGCCGGGAGTCCTCTCGGGCTGCCGCGTCTTCGACGGAGCCTCGGCGGGGGCGCCGGGCTTCGACGCCGGTGCCGAAGGGGAGGACGAGGGCGACGAGGGGGAGGAGGGCTCGGGCGAGGAGTCCTTCGAGGAGCCGGAGGACTCCGAGGAGCCGGAGGGCGAGGAGGACCGGTCGGTGCCGGGGCTCGTGGAGGTGTCGCCGTCGCGGCCGGTCTCGGCGCTGCCGGAGGTGCCGCCCTGCTGGGACGGAGTGTTCGTCGGGGCGTCCTGGGACCGCACCCGGTCGCCCCCGCCGCTGCCGCCGCCGATCCGGTAGTTGTCGAGGCCGGGCACCGCGCCCGTGGCCACCGCCACCGTGCCGATGGCGACCGCCGCGGAGACACCGAGCAGACCGGTGCGGACCGGAGTGGCAGCCTTCTTCCGGCGGCGGCGCCTGCCGGCGGGAGGCGGACCGTCGTCGGGGGTGAACCCGTCGCTGGGGAAGGCGACCGTACGGCCGGCCTGCGGGTGGGCTTCGCCGTCCGGACCGTCCGGCGCGAACAGGTAGGCGTCGCTCTTCGCACGGACCTCGGCGTACGCCTCGGGGTTCAGGTAGGGCGCGATGCCCATCGTGGGGCGGCCGTCCGCGTCCCGGGCCTGCGGGTCACGGTCCCGTCCCGTCGTGCCGTCCGTCTGATGGTCCCCCGCGGCGCGGCCCGTGGCGGCGCGGCCGGCGGCGGAGCGTCGGTGGCGTCCCATGTCCTGGCCTTCCTCGTCCTCGCGCTGGACGTGTCCTTGCGGTCGACGTGTCCTCGCGGTCGACGTGTCCTCATGATCAACACGGAACTCACACGTTCGGGTGAGTTTCAGGTGCGTTTCATTGGGTGGGGACGGTACCGCATGGCGCAAGGGGGTGAAGTGTCCGGCGAGACATTGACTGGTTAGGTTGCAGTCATGAGTGAGGATGTACGGCTGGTCGCGTGGGTGCGCGGACAGGTCCAGGGCGTGGGTTTCCGCTGGTTCACGCGGGCCAGGGCGCTGGAGCTCGGCGACATGAGTGGTTTTGCTCTCAATCTGGCCGACGGGCGCGTCCAGGTGGTCGCGGAGGGGCCGCGCGAGCGCTGCGAGGGGCTGCTCGACTGGCTGCGCGGTGACGACACGCCCGGACGCGTAGACGGCGTGACCGAGATCTGGGACACACCCCGTGGCGGCTACGAGGGCTTCGCCATCCGCTGACGCGAGGCCGCGCGGAGACCTCCGTTCCGGGTGTCACCGTCTCCGGGGAGGTGTCCGCGGCGGAAAACGAGCAGGTGGTTGCCAAGGGCGGCCTGTCATGGCAGGCTCCGCACGCAGGATGATCGCCACGCCCCGAGGGGCCCGCAGGAGTCGCCGCGTCGCCGTTCCGAGGCCGCGTGCCCCCGGGTACCCGCCGATACGGGGCGTGATCGTGTTGACCGTCAAACTTTTTGGTGAGACGCTGAAAGCCCCGCGCACCTTAGCTGTTTGGCATGGTTGAACGGCAGAGAAAACTCCAAAGTGCCAAGCACCGCGGGTGCGATTCCCTCACGACCCACACCGCTTCGGTCGGTCACTCATTGTGGAGGACCATCCATCATGGCAAAGGCGCTTCTCGGTTACGTCGGCGGCTCCGACCCTCGACTCCTCGCCGAGATGCGACGGCTCCAGCAGCGCGTCCAGGATCTGGAATCCGAGCTCGGACGGATCCAGGCGGAGAACGACGCGTTGGCGGCTGCCGCTTCTCACGACAGGATCATGGAGAGCATGGAGAGCGTTGACGCACACCAGGCGGAGCCTGCGCTCACCTGATCACTGCATCACTCCACTACGGCACAGCAGTGGTTCGGCTTGCCCGTAAAACCGCTCAGGTGTCAGAGTCTGCAAGGGACGCTTCGGCGTCCCTTCTTTCTTGCCCCCGCCTTCGCCCGCCTCCGCCGTCCGGCCGTCTTTTTCTCCCCCGCGCATCCTTTCACCCTCTTCAACGTCTGATGTGCCCTGGACGTTCACTGGTGAAACCGCGGCGGTTCACCCGTTCATGGAGTGAGACACCCGTGAAAGGTAGAGTCCGACGGCGTGCACCTGAAGGCCCTGACCCTCCGCGGGTTCAAGTCGTTCGCCTCGGCGACCACGCTCCGGTTCGAGCCGGGCATCACCTGCGTCGTCGGTCCGAACGGCTCGGGCAAGTCCAACGTCGTCGACGCGCTCAGCTGGGTCATGGGCGAACAGGGCGCCAAGTCACTGCGCGGCGGCAAGATGGAGGACGTCATCTTCGCCGGCACCACCGGCCGCCCGCCGCTCGGCCGGGCCGAGGTGTCGCTGACCATCGACAACTCCGACGGGGCGCTGCCCATCGAGTACGCCGAGGTCACCATCACGCGGATCATGTTCCGCAACGGCGGCAGCGAGTACCAGCTCAACGGCGACACCTGCCGCCTCCTCGACATCCAGGAACTGCTCTCCGACTCCGGCATCGGCCGTGAGATGCACGTCATCGTCGGTCAGGGCCAGCTCGACTCCGTCCTGCACGCCGACCCGATGGGGCGCCGCGCCTTCATCGAGGAGGCATCGGGCGTCCTCAAACACCGCAAGCGCAAGGAGAAGGCGCTCAGGAAACTGGACGCGATGCAGGCGAATCTCGCGCGCGTGCAGGACCTCACCGGCGAGCTGCGGCGCCAGCTCAAGCCGCTCGGCCGGCAGGCGGCGGTGGCGCGACGGGCCGCCGTCATCCAGGCCGACCTCCGGGACGCGCGGCTCAGGCTCCTCGCCGACGACCTCGTACGGCTGCGCGAGGCGCTCCAGGCCGAGATCGCCGACGAGGCCGCGCTCAAGGAACGCAAGGACGCCGCCGAGCAGGAGCTGGGCAGGGCGCTGCGCCGCGAGGCGGACTTGGAGGACGAGGTGCGCAGGCTCACTCCGCGCCTCCAGCGCGCCCAGCAGACCTGGTACGAGCTGTCCCAGCTCGCCGAACGGGTGCGCGGCACCATCTCGCTGGCCGACGCACGCGTGAAGAGCGCCACCTCCGTTCCCCCCGAGGAGCGGCGCGGGCGCGATCCGGAGGAACTGGAGCGCGAGGCCGCCCGCGTCCGCGAGCAGGAGGCCGAACTCGAAGCGGCCCTGGAGGCGGCCGAGCACGCGCTGGAGGACACGGTCGCCCACCGCGCCGACCTCGAACGCGCACTGGCCCTGGAGGAACGCCGCCTCAAGGACGTCGCCCGATCCATCGCCGACCGCCGCGAGGGGCTGGCCCGGCTCAGCGGCCAGGTCGGCACCGCCCGCTCCCGCGCCGCCTCGGCCCAGGCCGAGATCGAGCGGCTGGCCGAAGCACGGGACGAGTCCCGGGAGAGGGCCGCCGCCGCCCAGGAGGAGTACGAGGCGCTCCAGGCCGAGGTCGACGGGCTCGACGCCGGTGACCAGGAACTCGCCGAGCGGCACGAGGCCGCCAAGCGTGGGCTGGCCGAGGCGGAGGCAGCCCTGAGCGCCGCCCGCGAGGCGGCCACCGCGGCGGAACGCGAGCGCGCGGCGACGCACGCCCGCCGTGAGGCTCTCGCCCTCGGACTGCGCCGCAAGGACGGTACCGGCGCGCTGCTCGCCGCCAAGGACCGGCTCACCGGCCTGCTCGGCCCGGCCGCCGGGCTCCTCACCGTGACGCCCGGCCACGAGGTCGCCCTGGCCACCGCCTTCGGCGCCGCCGCCGACGCCCTCACGGTGACCTCCCCGGCAGCCGCCGCCGACGCCATCCGCCTGCTGCGCAAGCAGGACGCCGGCCGGGCCGCCCTGCTGCTCGCCGGCGCCCCCGACGACATGGCGCGGGAGCCGTGTGGCGAGGGACCGCCGTACGCCGCCGACCTGGTCCGCGGACCGGCCGACCTGATGCCCGCCGTACGCCGGCTGCTGCGCGGGATGGTCGTCGTCGCCACCCTGGAGGACGCCGAGGACCTCGTCTACGCGCATCCGGAGCTGACCGCCGTCACCGCCGAGGGCGACCTGCTGGGCGCCCACTTCGCGCAGGGCGGGTCCGCCGGGGCGCCCAGCCTGCTGGAGGTGCAGGCCTCCGTGGACCAGGCCGCCGCCGAGCTGGAGGAACTGGGCGTGCGGTGCGAGCGGCTCGCCGAGGCGCAGGCCGCCGCCGGCGAGCGGCGCCGGGAGTGCGCCGCGCTCGTCGAGGAACTGGGGGAACGGCGCCGGGCCGCCGACCGGGAGAAGTCCGCCGTGGCCCAGCAGCTGGGCCGGCTCGCGGGGCAGGCGCGGGGCGCCGCCGGGGAGGCCGAGCGGTCCGCCGCCGCGGCGGCCCGGGCGCAGGAGGCGCTGGACAAGGCGCTGATGGACGTCGAGGAGCTGGCGGAGCGGCTCGCCGTGGCGGAGGAGATGCCGGTCGAGGAGGAGCCCGACACCTCCGCACGCGACCGGCTCGCCGCCGACGGCGCCAACGCCCGCCAGACCGAGATGGAGGCCCGCCTCCAGGTCCGTACCCACGAGGAGCGGGTCAAGGGCCTCGCCGGGAGGGCCGACTCCCTGGACCGTGCCGCCCGCGCGGAACGCGAGGCACGCGCGCGTGCCGAGCAGCGGCGGGCCCGGTTGCGGCACGAGGCGGCCGTCGCCGAGGCGGTCGCCGCCGGCGCCCGGCAGCTGCTCGCGCACGTGGAGGTCTCCCTGACCCGCGCCGACGAGGAGCGCACCGCCGCCGAGGCCGCCAAGACCCGGCGCGAACAGGAGCTGACCGCCGCGCGCACCGCCGGGCGCGACCTCAAGGCGGAGCTCGACAAGTTGACGGATTCAGTTCACCGGGGCGAGGTACTCGGCGCCGAGAAGCGGCTGCGCATCGAGCAGCTGGAGACCAAGGCGCTGGAGGAACTCGGTGTGGAACCGGCGGGGCTCACGGCCGAGTACGGCCCCCATCAGATGGTGCCGCCCTCGCCCCCCGCCGACGGCGAGGTGCTCCCCGAGGACCCCGACCACCCGCGCAACCGTCCGCGGCCCTTCGTCCGCGCCGAGCAGGAGAAGCGCCTGAAGGCCGCCGAACGCGCCTACCAGCAGCTCGGCAAGGTCAATCCGCTGGCCCTGGAGGAGTTCGCGGCGCTGGAGGAACGGCACCAGTTCCTCAGTGAGCAGCTCGAGGACCTGAAGAAGACCCGTGCCGACCTGCTCCAGGTCGTCAAGGAGGTCGACGAACGCGTCGAGCAGGTCTTCACCGAGGCCTTCCGGGACACGGCCCGGGAGTTCGAGGGCGTCTTCGGCAGGCTGTTCCCGGGCGGCGAGGGGCGGCTGATCCTGACCGACCCCGACAACATGCTCACCACGGGCGTGGACGTCGAGGCCCGGCCGCCGGGCAAGAAGGTCAAGCGGCTCTCGCTGCTCTCGGGCGGGGAGCGCTCGCTGACCGCCGTGGCGATGCTCGTTTCGATCTTCAAGGCGCGGCCCAGCCCGTTCTACGTCATGGACGAGGTCGAGGCGGCGCTCGACGACACCAATCTCCAGCGGCTGATCAGGATCATGCAGGAGCTGCAGGAGGCGTCGCAGCTGATCGTCATCACGCACCAGAAGCGCACGATGGAAGTCGCCGACGCGCTGTATGGCGTGTCCATGCAGGGCGACGGTGTGTCGAAGGTCATCAGCCAGCGGTTGCGCTAGCTCCGAGCACGTTAGCTTCAACTCTTGAACACGTAACCCCTCCCTGCATCGCCAAACTCACAGCTCTCTTCCTATTGACTTCGATACTTGAAGGCATAGTCTCTGCAACGTTGCTTTTACCTTCAGGTTCCTTTTATCGGTATCTCGAAGGCGAACCACCCCGGCAGCGTTGCCGGTAGCCCGAGGAGTACACGTGGCCAGCACATCGCAGGCACCCAAATCAGGAGCCAGGACGGCTCACCCCGATCATCTCGGGCACGTCATCTTCATCGCGGCGGCCGCCGCGATGGGCGGTTTCCTGTTCGGTTACGACAGTTCCGTGATCAACGGTGCCGTCGAGGCCATCCGGGACCGCTACGACGTCGGCTCCGCGCTACTGGCCCAGGTCATCGCCATCGCGCTGATCGGCTGTGCCATCGGTGCCGCGACCGCCGGCCGCATCGCCGACCGCATCGGACGTATCCGCTGCATGCAGATCGCGGCGGTCCTCTTCACCGTCAGCGCCATCGGCTCCGCACTGCCCTTCGCGCTGTGGGACCTCGCCATGTGGCGCGTCGTCGGCGGCTTCGCCATCGGCATGGCCTCGGTGATCGGCCCCGCATACATCGCGGAGGTCTCCCCGCCTGCCTACCGAGGCCGGCTCGGTTCCTTCCAGCAGGCCGCGATCGTCGTCGGTATCGCGGTGTCGCAGCTGGTCAACTGGGGTCTGCTGAACGCCGCCGGCGGTGACCAGCGCGGTGAGCTGATGGGCCTGGAGGCCTGGCAGGTCATGCTCGGCGTCATGGTCATCCCGGCCGTCCTCTACGGCCTGCTCTCCTTCGCCATCCCCGAGTCGCCGCGCTTCCTGATCTCCGTCGGCAAGCACGAGCGCGCCAGGCAGATCCTCGAAGAGGTCGAGGGCAAGGAAGTGAACCTCGACGCCCGCGTCGCCGAGATCGAGCACGCCATGCACCGCGAGGAGAAGTCCTCCTTCAAGGATCTGCTCGGCGGCAGCTTCTTCTTCAAGCCGATCGTCTGGATCGGTATCGGCCTGTCGGTCTTCCAGCAGTTCGTCGGCATCAACGTCGCGTTCTACTACTCCTCGACGCTGTGGCAGTCGGTCGGCGTCGACCCGACGCAGTCCTTCTTCTACTCCTTCACGACGTCGATCATCAACATCGTCGGCACCGTGATCGCGATGATCTTCGTGGACCGCATCGGCCGCAAGCCGCTCGCCCTCATCGGCTCGGTCGGCATGGTGATCGGCCTGGCACTGGAGGCCTGGGCGTTCTCCTTCGACCTGGTCGACGGCAAGCTCCCGGCCACCCAGGGCTGGGTCGCCCTGATCGCCGCCCACCTGTTCGTCCTCTTCTTCGCCCTGTCCTGGGGCGTGGTCGTCTGGGTCTTCCTCGGCGAGATGTTCCCGAACCGGCTCCGCGCCGCCGCGCTGGGCGTGGCCGCTTCCGCGCAGTGGATCGCCAACTGGGCCATCACCGCGAGCTTCCCGTCGCTGGCCGAGTGGAACCTCTCCGGCACCTACGTGATCTACACGATCTTCGCCGCGCTCTCCATCCCCTTCGTCCTGAAGCTCGTGAACGAGACGAAGGGCAAGGCCCTGGAGGAGATGGGCTGACCGCCCCACCCCCGCACTCGGGGAGAAGGGCCAAGTCCCCGCTGCCCCTCTCCTCGTACCGTCCGCCGCCCCCGGTCCCGGCTCACCGCCCGGACCGGGGGCGGCGGTGTCGTACGTGCGCGTCCGGCGGCCGGCTCACCAGATGATGACTCCGCCGCCGATCTCCAGGGCCTGCCGGGCGGACTCGTCGATGATGCGCAGCCGGTCCTCGATCTGACCGCGGTGTTCCCGCACCGACCGAGGGTGGTCGGTGCCGGCCGCTATCCGGTCGAGATGGGACCGCAGCAGGGCGACCTCGCGCAACAGGTCCGGTACCTGCCTGTGCTCCACGTCCAGATCCCGTTCGGCCAGGACCGGCAGGAGGCGGGCGCCCAGCGAGCGAACCAGGTCCGACCCCCACACCGTGGTGCGCCAGGACTCGAAGCCGCCGGAGTTGTAGGCGTCCTCGTCAGGGAAACGCCTGGAACCGTCCGGTTGCCGACGAAGACCTTCACCAGCAGGCTCATGGACGCGGGTGACCACCCCGGGACGGGGCGGGTAACGGGTTATCGCCGTCGAGGGCGGCGGGCCACGGGCCACGGGCGGCGGGCCACGGGCGGCGGGGCCACGGGCGGCGGGGGTACGGAGCGCGACGCCCCTCGCCCCACCCGGTGCCGCTCGAGAAGCAGTCCTCGGTGCCGGGTGGAGAAGGGGGCGTCGGCCGTGTACGTCAGACGGTCGCTGCCTCGGGCCGCTCGGTCCGGTCCGAGGCAGCCGACGCGGGGACGACCACGGCGGGCTTCGGCAGCACCGCGTACAGCAGGCCGGAGATCAGCACCGTGGCCACCCAGCCGAGGCCGTACTCGCCGATGACGTTGTTCGCGGCGAGGGGACCGGTGAACCAGTCGGACGTCGTGAACATCAGGCCCGCGACCAGCCCCACCGCCCAGGCGGCGACGGCGGCGGGGGAGAAGCCTCCGCGGTACCAGTAGGCGCTGGTGCGGCCGGTGTCGGCGAGGGCCTCGCCGTCGTACTCCCTGCGGCGCAGCATGTCCACGCCGAAGACGCCGACCCAGGCGGAGAAGGCGACCGCGAGCAGCGACAGGAAGGCGATGAAGGAGCCCATGAAGCTGGTCGCCACCAGCATCAGCACCCCGCCGAAGACCAGCGAGATCACGGCGTTGACCGAGACCGCCCAGTGCCGGGGGACCTTGATGCCCAGCGTCTGCGCGGTGAAGCCGGCCGAGTACATCGACATCGAGTTGATCAGCAGCATGCCGATCAGCGCGATGAGCAGGTAGGGCACCGCGATCCAGGTCGGCAGGATCTCGCCGAGGAAGGAGACCGGGTCGGCGGCCGAGGCCAGGTCGGGCGTGGAGACGGCCATGACCATGCCCATCAGGACCATGGGCAGTACGACGATGCCGGCGCCGCCGATGGTCACGCCCACGATCCCCTTCGAGGAGGCCGTGCGCGGCAGGTACCGGGTGAAGTCCGGGGCGGACGGGATCCAGCTGACGCCGCCGGCCGCGATCAGGCCGACGCCGGTGATCATCGCGGCGACCGAACCGGCGGACCGGTCGAAGACCGCGGACCAGTCGGTGTCGACGACCAGGTAGGCGAGGACCAGCACCGAGAAGGCGCCGAAGAGGTACGCCGCGTACTTGTTGCACTTCTGCACGGCGTTGATGCCCAGCCCGGAGATCGCGAACGTGGCCACGACGAAGGCGAGCAGCGTCACCATGTCGAGCACGCCGTTGGCGCGGATGCCGAACACGATGTCCAGCACGGTGAGCAGCGCGTAGGCGCCGGTCACCGCGTTGATCGTCTCCCATCCCCAGCGGGCGATCCAGATCAGCGAACCCGGGAGCAGATTGCCCCGCTGCCCGAAGACGGCCCGGGACAGCGCCATGCCGGGAGCGCCCCCGCGCTTGCCCGCGATGCCGATCAGTCCGACGAGTCCGTACGACACGACCGGTGCGGCGCCCGCGACGACGAGGGCCTGCCAGAAGTTGAGCCGGTATGCCACGACCAGGCTCGCGCCCATCGTGAGCAGCAGCACGCTGATGTTGGCGCCGACCCAGGTCGGGAAAAGCTCACGGGTCCGGGCGGTGCGCTCGTGATCGGGCACCTGCTCGATGCCACGGGTTTCCAGGGCGCCTTCGGTCTCGGCGGTCTTGCTCATGTGGGGGGTCCGTGCCTCGATCGTGGGAGAAGAGGGGGCGGTCGGGACTCTACGCGCGTTGACGTGGCCTCCTCCATCGTACTTTGATCCGACTCCTTCCTTCCAGTGGCCTTTGTCCTTTGGAGGAAGTCACAAGGGGCGGTCTCCGGGGACCCATGACTGATACTGGACGGGTTATGGAAATCGTCATCCTTGCTGTAGTCATCGCCGTCGTCGTGATCGGCGCGCTCGGCGGGCTGATCGTGGGCAGCCGCCGCAAGAAGCAGCTGCCTCCGCCGCCCCCCGCCGCGCCCGACATCACCGCCCCTCCGGCCGAACCCCACGTCGGCGAAGAGGCCGAGACGCCGCGCGACGAAACGCGCCGGACGATAGAGGAGGTCGACCTCCCGGACGGCGGCACCGCTCCCGCCACCGTCGAGGAGCCGCCCGTCGTCGAAGAGCTCGAGATCCCGCAGATCGAGGTTCCCGAGCCCACCGCCGGCCGTCTGGTCCGGCTCCGTGCCCGCCTCTCCCGCTCGCAGAACGCCCTCGGCAAGGGCCTGCTCACCCTGCTCTCCCGGGAGCATCTCGACGAGGACACCTGGGAGGAGATCGAGGACACGCTGCTCACCGCCGACGTCGGCGTGCAGCCCACCCAGGAGCTGGTCGAGCGGTTGCGTGAGCGTGTGAAGGTGCTCGGCACCCGCACGCCCGAGGAACTGCGCGGCCTCCTGCGCGAAGAGCTGATCACCCTCCTCGGGCCCGAGATGGACCGCGAGGTCAAGACGGAGCCCGCGTCGAGCAAGCCCGGCATCGTGATGGTCGTCGGGGTCAACGGCACCGGCAAGACCACCACCACGGGCAAGCTCGCCCGCGTGCTGGTCGCCGACGGCCGCAGCGTCGTCCTCGGCGCCGCCGACACCTTCCGTGCCGCCGCCGCCGACCAGCTGCAGACCTGGGGCGAACGGGTCGGCGCGCACACCGTGCGCGGCCCGGAGGGCGGCGACCCCGCCTCCGTCGCCTTCGACGCGGTCAAGGAGGGCAAGGAGATGGGCTCGGACGTCGTGCTCATCGACACCGCCGGCCGCCTGCACACCAAGACCGGTCTCATGGACGAGCTCGGCAAGGTCAAGCGCGTCGTGGAGAAGCACGCGCCGCTGGACGAGGTGTTGCTCGTCCTCGATGCCACCACCGGCCAGAACGGCCTGATCCAGGCGCGGGTCTTCGCCGAGGTCGTCGACATCAGCGGCATCGTGCTCACCAAGCTGGACGGCACGGCCAAGGGCGGCATCGTGGTCGCCGTGCAGCGTGAGCTGGGCGTGCCGGTCAAGCTGATCGGGCTCGGCGAGGGCGCGGACGACCTGGCGCCGTTCGAGCCCGGGGCGTTCGTGGATGCCCTTATCGGCGACTGACTCCTCCCTCCCTGAAGCCTCCCTGGAGGGAGGGATGGGATTCCTGGCTCGGGCGGCCTCCTGGAGCGTGTCCCAGGAGGCCGCGCGCCCTTGGCGCCGTCCGGGCCGGGCCCGGCCCGGACGGGCACGACGCCTGCGGGACCCGTGTCCCGAGGGTGCACCCGGCACCGGGTGTTTCGAGGGCGGAGCGTTCGGCGGCGGATCGTGCCGCCTGCCGGGCCGCGGTGCGCCCCGCCCCCAGCCAGAGCACCTCACCGTCAGAGCACCTCACCGTCAGAGCGTGCCGCCGTCAGAGCGTGCCGCGCACGCGCGCGGGAAGCGCCCGCCCGTTTGCTGCCGGGCGGCCCGCCCTTCGACGTGCGGATGGTGGTGCCGGTGGTGCCGATGACGGGCGATGCCGGCGGTGCCGATGACGGCGATGCCGAGGATGCCGGTGGCGCCGATGACGACGATGCCGGCGGTGCCCGCGACCGCGGCCGGAGGCCTACGCCCGCGACCGATGGGCCACGTACGCCAGTGTTCCCAGCAGCAGCCGTGCCGCCGGCGGCCTGGTCGCCGAGTCGAGGGCCGGCGGACGCAGCCAGCGCACCGGTCCCAGGCCGCCGCGGTCGGAGGGCGGGGCCGTGATGTACGTACCGGGGCCGAGGCCTCGCAGGTCCAGGGCGGAAGGGTCGTCCCAGCCCATGCGGTAGAGCAGCCGGGGCAGTTCGGCGGCGGCGCCGGGAGCGACGAAGAAGTGGGAGCGGCCCTGCGGGGTCACCGTGACCGGGCCGAGCGGCAGGCCCATGCGCTCCAGCCTGGCCAGTGCCCGCAGCCCGGCCGGCTCGGCCACCTCGATGACGTCGAAGAACCGTCCGACCGGCAGCATCACCGCGGCCCCGGGGAACTGGCCCCAGGCCTCGCCGGCCTCGTCCAGCGTCGCACCGGCGGGCACCTCCGGCGCGAAGCCCAGCGGATGCGCGCCGGGCTCCGGGCAGTCGCGCCGACCGCACGAGCAGACGCCCGCGGCGGCCCGGGCGCCCGGCACCACGGACCAGCCCCACAGTCCGGTGAACTCGGCCACGACGGTGCACTCCGACGCGCGGCCTCGGCGACGTGCGCCGGACCGGATGTCCCGCATACCCCGACTGCCGCCGATGCCGATCGTGAAGCCCATGCCCCCTCCAACGGGTCGACGCAACGGCGGTTACGCAGCGGACGTGAAACGTGACTCTCTGCTTCCAACTCCCCAGTCCGGCGCGGTTCACGCAGCGTTCGGAGGCACTCCGGGTGGTGTGCCCGACCGTGCGCGCCCCGGCGTGCACCGTTGCACCGACTCCCGGTTGGCCTGTGTCAAGTGAATCGTGCGCAGACCACTGGGAGTTCATCCGAAGGGGTGGCGAATGGTGGCGATTCCGCAATCGCCATGGCTGGACCGTGATCACCGGATTACTTTGTGTGCATGGAGCCTTGGGGCACATGCCCTTGTGGGTATGCCGGAGGCAATGCGGCTTTCCGTTCGGAGGGTGGCATCCGCCGGACGGACGACCGTAACCACCGGCATTCTGATAGGGCTTGGCGCACTCAGCGACAGGTGGTCTCAGAGATGGGGGCGTTCCAGTGAGCGGCAACGGCGGAAGCGGTACGAGCGCGGCAAGCGCGTCGCCTGCTGACAAGCGCCCCAACGAGCTGCTCACCTCCTGGTTCGCCCGCAGCGGCTGGTCCAAGGGTGAACTGGCCCGCCAGGTCAACCGCCGGGCACGCCAGTTGGGCGCCGGTCACATCTCCACGGACACCTCACGCGTGCGCCGATGGCTCGACGGCGAGAATCCGCGCGAGCCGATCCCGCGGATCCTGTCCGAGCTGTTCTCCGAGCGCTTCGGCGTCGTCGTCTCCGTCGAGGACCTGGGCCTGCGCTCCACCCGCCCGACGCCCTCCGCGACCGGCGTCGACCTGCCCTGGACGGGCCCGCAGACCGTGGCCCTGCTCAGCGAGTTCTCGCGCAGCGACCTCATGCTCGCCCGGCGCGGCTTCCTCGGCAGCTCGCTCGCCCTCTCCGCGGGCCCGTCCCTCATCGAGCCCATGCAGCGCTGGCTCGTCCCCGCGCCGCCGGCCACCGCTTCCGGACACGAGCCCGCGCCTGCCACGCGCGCGCGTGGCCGCCTGTCCAGGCCGGAGCTGGACCTGCTGGAGTCCACCGCCGTGATGTTCCGCCGCTGGGACGCCCAGTGCGGTGGCGGCCTGCGCCGCAAGGCCGTGGTCGGCCAGCTGCACGAGGTGACCGACCTCCTGCAGGAACCCCAGACGGACGCCACCCGGTCCAGACTGTTCAAGGTCGCCGCCGAACTCGCCGAGCTGGCCGGCTGGATGTCGTACGACGTGGGACTGCAGCCCACCGCGCAGAAGTACTTCGTCCTCGCCCTGCACGCCGCCAAGGAGGCCGGTGACCGGCCGCTCGGCTCGTACATCCTCTCCAGCATGAGCCGTCAGATGATCCACCTCGGCCGGCCCGACGACGCCCTGGAACTGATCCACCTCGCGCAGTACGGCAGCCGGGACTGCGCCAGCCCCCGCACCCAGTCGATGCTGTACGCGATGGAGGCCCGCGCCTACGCCAACATGGGACAGCCCGGCCGCTGCAAACGGGCCGTGCGCATGGCCGAGGACACCTACACCGAGGCCGACGAGTGGGACGAGCCGGACCCCGACTGGATCCGCTTCTTCTCCGAGGCCGAGCTGCACGGGGAGAACAGCCACTCCTTCCGCGATCTCGCCTACGTCGCCGGCCGCAGCCCCGCCTACGCGTCCCTGGCCGAGCCGCTGATGCGCCGCGCGGTGGAGCTGTTCGCCAAGGACGACGAGCACCAGCGCTCGTACGCGCTGAACCTGATCGGCATGGCCACCGTGCACCTGCTGCGCCGCGAGCCCGAGGAGAGCACCGTCCTGGCCGTCGAAGCGATGAGAATCGCCAAGAAGGTCCGCTCCGAACGCGTCAACACCCGCATCCGCAAGACCGTCGACACGGCTGTACGCGATTTCGGCGACCTCGGCGAGGTCGTCGACCTCACCGAACGGCTCGCCGTCGAGCTGCCCGAGACCGCCGAAGCGGTCTGACCTCCCCCACCAGCCCCGGCCGCGGCCGGCCCTCCCGAACTGCCCGACTCGGCTCCCCCATGCCAGGTCACTCGGAGGCCCGCCGCGGCCGGGCCCCTTTGCGCGCCTGAGCCGGCGCCGCTCTCGCGGAGGTGGTCGCTCGCCGTGGGGGCTGCTCAAGTGGGGGTTGCGGCTGCCGTCGGGAAGGGCGGGTGACGGTAGCGGTGACGCGGTTCGCGAACCGGCTGTTCATCCACGCGTAACACGCACAGCGCCTTCGTCACGGCGGCGAAACAGCGAGGGGCGCCCACCGAAACCGCGCTGCGCCAATCTCATGGCGCATAACCGGCCCACCCCTCACAGCCCGCCGCCCGCTCAGGCTTCGCCCGCACGGGGCCGTACCAACGACGAGGAGACGCCGATGGCTCCAGCCATCACGCTCGCCGCAGAGACGGAGCTCTCTGCCGCCAACACGGGCTTCATGCTCATCTGCTCCGCCCTGGTGATGCTCATGACCCCGGCCCTGGCCTTCTTCTACGGAGGCATGGTCCGCGTCAAGAGCACCCTGAACATGCTGATGATGAGCTTCATCAGCCTCGGCATCGTCACCGTCCTGTGGGTGCTGTACGGCTTCTCCATGGCGTTCGGCACCGACACCGGCAGCCTCGTCGGCTGGAACTCCGACTGGGTCGGCCTCAGCAACATCGGCCTGACCGAGCTCTGGGACGGCTACACCATCCCCGTCTTCGTCTTCCTGGTCTTCCAGCTGATGTTCGCCGTCCTCACGCCCGCCCTGATCAGCGGCGCCCTCGCGGACCGCGTGAAGTTCACGGCCTGGGCGCTGTTCATCGCCCTGTGGGCCACGATCGTCTACTTCCCGGTCGCCCACTGGGTGTGGGGCGCCGGCGGCTGGGCCTTCGAACTCGGCGTGATCGACTTCGCCGGCGGCACGGCCGTGCACATCAACGCCGGCGCCGCCGCGCTCGGCGTGATCCTCGTCATCGGCAAGCGGGTCGGCTTCAAGAAGGACCCGATGCGCCCGCACAGCCTGCCCCTGGTCATGCTCGGCGCCGGCCTGCTCTGGTTCGGCTGGTTCGGCTTCAACGCCGGCTCCTGGCTCGGCAACGACGACGGCGTCGGCGCTCTGATGTTCGTCAACACCCAGGTCGCCACCGGCGCCGCCGTCCTCGGCTGGCTCGCCTACGAGAAGATCCGGCACGGCGCCTTCACCACGCTGGGCGCCGCCTCCGGCGCCGTCTCCGGCCTGGTCGCCATCACCCCGGCGGGCGGCGCCGTCTCCCCGCTCGGCGCCATCGCCGTCGGCCTGATCGCGGGTGTGCTGTGCGCCATGGCGGTCGGCCTGAAGTACAAGTTCGGCTACGACGACTCCCTCGACGTCGTCGGCGTCCACCTCGTCGGCGGCATCCTCGGCTCCCTCCTCGTCGGCCTCTTCGCCACCGGCAAGGGCCAGTCCGAGGCCCAGGGCCTCTTCTACGGCGGCGGCCTGGACCAGTTCTGGAAGCAGTGCGCCGGCGTCTTCGGCGTGTTCGCCTACTCCCTGGTCGTCTCCGCCCTCCTCGCCCTCGTCCTGCACAGGACGATCGGCATGCGGGTGCCGGAGGACGACGAGGTGGCCGGCATCGACCAGGCCGAGCACGCCGAGACCGCATACGACTTCAGCGGCGCCGGCGGCGGTGCCGCCCGGACGACCGCCCCGCCGGCCGCCTCCGCGGCCGCGTCGGCCCAGAGCAAGAAGGTGGACGCATGAAGCTCATCACCGCCGTCGTCAAGCCGCACCGGCTCGACGAGATCAAGGAGGCCCTGCAGGCCTTCGGGGTCCACGGCCTGACCGTCACCGAGGCCAGCGGCTACGGCCGCCAGCGCGGCCACACCGAGGTCTACCGGGGCGCCGAGTACACCGTCGACCTGGTACCCAAGATCCGCATCGAGGTGCTGGTCGAGGACGACGACGCCGAGCAGCTGATCGACGTCGTGGTCAAGGCGGCCCGCACCGGCAAGATCGGCGACGGCAAGGTCTGGTCGGTCCCGGTCGACACTGCCGTACGGGTCCGGACCGGCGAGCGCGGCCCCGACGCGCTCTGACACGACGGACGAACAGGAGTCGCCGGGTGACGAGCACGGACGTGACGGAAGAAGCAGAGGACTCGGGACCCAGCGGCTACGCGGCGGCCCGGCTGCGCCTCCTCACCGAGGGGACGCGGTCCGGGCCGCCGCGCCGTACGGCCCTCGCCGAACTGACGGACGGCTGGCTGTCGGGCCTCTTCGGCGCGGCGGGCGGCCCGCCCAGGGGCGTCTGCCTGATCGCCGTCGGCGGCTACGGCCGCGGCGAGCTGTCCCCGCGCAGCGACCTGGACCTGCTCCTGCTGCACGACGGCGGCGACGACAAGGCGGTCGCCGCACTCGCCGACCGCCTCTGGTACCCCGTCTGGGACCTCGGCCTCGCCCTCGACCACTCCGTACGCACACCGGCCGAAGCCCGGAAGACGGCCGGCGAGGACCTCAAGGTCCAGCTCGGCCTCCTGGACGCCCGCCACCTCGCCGGAGACCAGGGACTGACCACCTCACTGCGCACCACCGTCCTCGCCGACTGGCGCAACCAGGCACCCAGACGCCTCCCCGAGCTCCAGGAACTCTGCGCCGAGCGCGCCGAACGCCAGGGCGAGCTGCAGTTCCTGCTCGAACCCGACCTCAAGGAGGCCAGGGGCGGCCTCCGCGACGCCACCGCCCTGCGCGCCGTCGCCGCCTCCTGGCTGGCCGACGCCCCGCGCGAGGGCCTCGCCGACGCCCGGCGCCGACTGCTCGACGTACGGGACGCGCTCCACCTGGCGACGGGCCGGGCGACCGACCGGCTGGCGTTGCAGGAGCAGGACCAGGTGGCGGCGGAACTCGGTCTGCTGGACGCCGACACGCTGCTGCGGCAGGTGTACGAGGCGGCGCGCGTCATCTCGTACGCCGGGGACGTCACCTGGCGCGAGGTGGGGCGCGTACTGCGCTCGCGCTCCGTGCGGCCGAGACTGCGCAGAATGGCAAGGGAGCGGAGCGACTTCCTCAGAAGGGCGGTGGCGGGCGACGGGAGGGCGCTGGGCGGCGGCAGACCGGTCGCCGAGCGCTCCCCGCTCGCCGAGGGCGTCGTCGAGCAGGACGGCGAGGTGGTGCTCGCCCGCACCGCGCGCCCCGAGCGCGACCCCGTGCTCCCGCTGCGGGCCGCGGCCGCCGCCGCGCAGGCCGGGCTTCCGCTCTCCCTGCACGCCGTACGGCGTCTGGCGGCCACCGTGCGCCCGCTGCCCACGCCCTGGCCCGCCGAAGCGCGGGAGCAGCTGGTGACGCTGCTGGGTTCGGGCCGGCCCACGGTACAGGTCTGGGAGGCGCTGGAGGCCGAGGGGCTGATCACCCGGCTGCTGCCAGACTGGGAGCGGGTGCGCTGCCGCCCGCAGCGCAACGCCGTGCACGTGTGGACCGTCGACCGGCACCTGATCGAGACCGCGGTCCACGCCGCCGGGTTCGCCCGCCGGGTCCACCGGCCCGACCTGCTCCTGGTCGCCGCGCTGCTGCACGACATCGGCAAGGGCTGGCCCGGTGACCACTCCGTGGCCGGGGAGACCATCACCCGGGACGTGGCCGCCCGGATCGGCTTCGACCGCGCGGACGCGGCCGTCCTCGCCACCCTCGTACGCCACCACCTGCTGCTCGTCGAGACGGCCACCCGGCGCGACCTCGACGACCCGGCCACCGTGCGGGCGGTCGCCGAGGCGGTCGGCACAGAGGGCACCCTGGAGCTGCTGCACGCCCTGACCGAGGCCGACGCGCTGGCCACCGGACCGGCAGCCTGGTCGTCCTGGCGCGGCTCCCTCGTCGCGGACCTGGTCAAACGCGTCTCGGCGGTCCTGGCCGGGCATCCGCCCGCGGAGCCCGAGGCCGACGCGCCCACCGCCGAGCAGGAACGGCTCGCCGTCGAGGCCTTCCGCACGGGCGGGCCGGTGCTCGCCCTGCGCGCCCAGACCGAGCCGCCGGCCGGTCCGGAGCCGAGCGCCGACCCGGAGCCGCTCGGTGTGGAGCTGCTGATCGCCGTACCCGACCAGCCGGGCGTGCTCCCCGCGGTCGCCGGGGTCCTGGCCATGCACCGGCTGACCGTCCGCACCGCGGAGCTGCGGTCCCTTCCGCTGCCGGACGGCGTGGACGGCTCCGTGCTGCTGCTGGACTGGCGGGTCGCCGCCGAGTACGGCTCCCTGCCCCAGGCCACCCGGCTCCGTGCCGACCTGGTCAGGGCGCTGGACGGCACCCTGGACATCGCCGGCCGGCTCGCCGAGCGGGACGCCGCCTACCCACGGCGCAGGGGCGTGGAGCCGCCGCCGCCCCGCGTGACGGTCGCGCCGGCCGCGTCCCGGCTGGCCACGGTGATCGAGGTCCGCGCCCAGGACGCCCCCGGGCTGCTCTTCCGCATCGGGCGGGCGCTGGAGGGGGCGGGGGTACGGGTGCGGAGCGCGCATGTGTCGACCTTGGGGGCGAACGCGGTGGACGCGTTCTATGTGACGCGGGGCGGGGGCGCGCCGTTGCCGGGGGAGGAGGCGGCGTCCGTGGCCCGGGAGCTGGAGGAGTCGCTGGAGGCGTGACCACATGGTCGCGTCGTGACGGTCGCGTCGTGCCTCGACCGGATGTGCTCCCCGCACACGCGGGGAGCCAGTCCTGTCCGCTCTCCGCAGCGGGCAGGGACGATTTGCTTGCCGGGCCGGATACCCTGGAGGGCGACCCACACCAACGCCGACGCGAGGACCTACGCCGCCGTGTTCGATACTCTCTCCGACCGCCTGTCAGCCACCTTCAAATCCCTCCGGGGTAAAGGACGGCTGTCCGAGGCGGACATCGACGCCACGGCCCGCGAGATCCGCATCGCGCTCCTCGAGGCCGACGTGGCCCTGCCCGTCGTGCGTGCCTTCATCAAGAAGGTCAAGGAGCGCTCTCTGGGTGCCGAGGTCTCCAAGGCCCTCAATCCCGCCCAGCAGGTCCTCAAGATCGTCAACGAGGAGCTGGTCGGCATCCTCGGCGGCGAGACCCGCCGCCTGCGCTTCGCCAAGCAGCCGCCGACCGTGATCATGCTGGCCGGTCTGCAGGGCGCCGGTAAGACCACCCTCGCGGGCAAGCTCGGCCACTGGCTCAAGGAGCAGGGCCACTCGCCGCTGCTCGTGGCCTGTGACCTCCAGCGCCCCAACGCCGTCAACCAGCTCAGCGTCGTCGCCGAGCGCGCCGGTGTCGCGGTCTACGCCCCCGAGCCGGGCAACGGCGTCGGTGACCCGGTCAAGGTCGCCAAGGACTCCATCGAGTTCGCCAAGACCAAGGTCCACGACCTGGTCATCGTCGACACGGCCGGCCGCCTGGGTATCGACCAGGAGCTGATGCAGCAGGCCGCGGACATCCGCGACGCGGTTCACCCCGATGAGATTCTTTTCGTCGTCGACGCCATGATCGGGCAGGACGCGGTCAACACCGCCGAGGCGTTCCGCGACGGTGTCGGCTTCGACGGCGTGGTGCTGTCCAAGCTCGACGGTGACGCCCGTGGTGGTGCGGCCCTGTCGATCGCCTCGGTGACCGGCAAGCCGATCATGTTCGCGTCCAACGGCGAGAAGCTCACGGACTTCGACGCCTTCCACCCTGACCGGATGGCCTCCCGCATCCTCGACATGGGTGACCTGCTCACCCTGATCGAGCAGGCGGAGAAGACGTTCAGCCAGGAAGAGGCCGAGAAGATGGCCTCCAAGCTGGCGTCCAAGAAGGGCCAGGACTTCACCCTGGACGACTTCCTGGCCCAGATGGAGCAGGTCCGCAAGATGGGCAGCATCAGCAAGCTGCTCGGCATGCTGCCCGGCATGGGCCAGATGAAGGACCAGATCAACAACCTCGACGAGCGCGACGTCGACCGCACGGCCGCCATCATCAAGTCGATGACCCCGGCCGAGCGCCAGGAGCCGACGATCATCAACGGCTCGCGCCGCGCCCGTATCGCCAAGGGCTCCGGGGTCGACGTCAGTGCGGTCAAGTCGCTCGTGGAGCGGTTCTTCGAGGCCCGCAAGATGATGTCCCGCATGGCCCAGGGCGGCGGCATGCCCGGAATGCCGGGGATGCCGGGCATGGGCGGCGGTCCCGGCCGGCAGAAGAAGCAGCAGAAGAAGGCCAAGGGTAAGCAGCGCTCCGGAAACCCGATGAAGCGCAAGCAGCAGGAGCAGGAGGAGGCCGCCCGCCGCGCCGCGGCCGCGCAGAACGGCGGCGCCTTCGGGCTGCCGCAGCAGGGCGGCCAGGACTTCGAGCTGCCGGACGAGTTCAAGAAGTTCATGGGCTGACGGCTCGTTCGGTCCGCGTATTCCGTACGGCGCTGGGGGCGCCCCTCACCGGAGGGGCGCCCCCAGCGCCGTACACCCACATGCCCGGACGGCTTTCCTGTCGTAACGTCCGGATATGACCAACCCGTCCCCGCCGCGCAAGGCCCCCGAGCCGCCCTGGCGCACCGAGGGCACGCCCGACGAGCCGCCCAAGCCGCCGTCCGGCGGAAGGAGGATGCGTGGCGGCCGGTGGAACCTGGTCCTGGCAGCGCTGATCGTCTTCCTCGTCGCCAACCTCGTGCTCTCCTTCTTCAACGAGGGCGACGAGCCGACCATCTCCTACACGGAGTTCAGCAAGCAGGTCGAGGCGGGCAACGTCAGCAAGATCTACGCCAAGGGCGACGCGATCCAGGGCCAGCTGAAGAAGGCCCGGGACAATCCCGAGGGCGACGGGACCTACACCAAGTTCATGACCGAGCGGCCGACCTTCGCGGACGACCGGCTCTGGAACGAGCTGACCGAGCACGACGTCACCGTCACGGCCGAACCGGTCGTCCAGCAGCGCAGTCTCCTGGTCAATCTGCTGATCTCGCTGGCCCCGATGCTGCTCCTGGTGGTGCTGTGGGTCGTCATCGCACGACGCATGAGGGGCGCCCTGGGCGGCGGGGCGGGCGGCATGCTCGGCCGCAAGGCGCCGCCCAAGCCGGTCGAGCTGGAGGCCGGCGAGCCGCGCACCACCTTCGCCGACGTGGCCGGTATCGACGAGGTGGAGGGCGAGCTCAGCGACGTCGTGGACTTCCTGAAGAACCCCGACGCCTACCGCCGCATGGGCGCCAAGATGCCCCGCGGCGTCCTCCTGTCCGGCCCGCCCGGCACCGGAAAGACCCTCCTCGCGCGCGCGGTCGCCGGCGAGGCGGGCGTGCCGTTCTTCTCGGCGTCCGCGTCCGAGTTCATCGAGATGATCGTGGGCGTGGGCGCCTCCCGGGTGCGGGAGCTTTTCGCCGAGGCCCGGAAGGTGGCGCCGTCGATCATCTTCATCGACGAGATCGACACCATCGGCCGGGCCCGCGGCGGCGGCTCCGGCATGGGCGGCCACGACGAGCGCGAGCAGACCCTGAACCAGATCCTCACCGAGATGGACGGCTTCTCGGGCGCCGAGGGCGTGATCGTCATCGCCGCCACCAACCGCGCCGACATCCTGGACCCGGCCCTGACCCGCCCCGGCCGCTTCGACCGGGTGGTCAGCGTCTCGCCGCCGGACCGGGGCGGCCGGAAGGCGATCCTGGAGATCCACACCCGCGAGATCCCGCTCGCCCCCGACGTCGACCTCGCCCAGGTCGCCCGCACGACCCCGGGCATGACCGGCGCCGAACTCGCCAACCTCGCCAACGAGGCCGCGCTGCTCGCGGTCAAACGCAAGCAGGACCGGGTGACGCAGGCGAACCTCTCCGAGGCACTGGAGAAGGTCCAGCTGGGAGCCGAACGCCCGCTGGTGATGCCCGAGGAGGAGCGCCGGCGCACCGCCTACCACGAGAGCGGGCACGCCCTGCTGGGCATGCTGCAGCCGGGCGCCGACCCCGTTCGCAAGATCACGATCGTCCCGCGCGGACGGGCACTCGGGGTGACACTGTCGACGCCGGACGCGGACAAGTACGCGTACACGGAGGAGTACCTGCGCGGGCGGATCATCGGTGCGCTGGGTGGCATGGCGGCCGAGCAGGTGGTGTACGACGTGATCACGACCGGTTCGGAGAGCGACCTCGAACAGGTCACCCGCATCGCGCGCGGCATGGTCGGCCGCTGGGGCATGAGTGAACAGGTCGGCCGGCTCTCCGCCCTGCCCGGCGACGCCCAGCAGGCCTACGGGCTCGCCGCCGCGCCGGGGACCCTCGACGCCATCGACGGGGAGATGCGACGGGTCGTCGACGAGTGCTACGCGGAGGCCGTCCGCAAGCTGCGCGACCACCGCGGGCAGCTCGACGCGCTGGCCGAGGCGCTGCTGGCGAACGAGACGCTGGACGAGGCGGACGCGTACCGCATCGCCGGGATCACCCGCCCGGCGAAGGGCGACGCGGAGGCGTGACCGCGCCCTCCGAGGGCCCCTTGCCCCTCGCCCCTTGTCCCTTGCCCCTTGTCCCTTGTCCCTCGTCGTGCGTTCCCGTTCCCTGGCGTCAGGACCGCGGGAACTTCCAGACGTAGGGCACGCCGTCCTCCTCCTCCCAGTGCACCTCCACGCTCGTGGCGTCCGCGGGAACCAGGTACGTAGCGCAGAAGACGTGGCTCTCGCCCTGCTCCCAGCTCTCCACGCCGTACGGGTCCTCGCAGCCCGGGGCGTCGTCGGAGGCGCCGACGAGGACGCCGCCGCGTTGCCCGTCGGCGAAGACCGTGGTGCGGTCGTGCACGCCGGAGCCCCCGGTGAGGGCCGGGCCGCTCCTGTGCGTGTACCTGACGTGCGCGACGGCCAGCACCTTGCCCTTGGCGTCCGCCGCGTCCGCCACCGCCTTCGCGGCCTCCGCCTCGGTGCCGACGTCGACCTTCCGCGCCACGACGTCGTAGGTGACCTCGCCGGGGTCCTCCGTGACCTTCCCCGTCGCGCTCTCGTCCGTCGCCATGTCGCCGCCCGAGGCCGTCGGGGAGGGAGAGGCCGACGCGTCGGGGCTCTCCGGACTCTTGGCGTCGGTGTCGTCACCGCCCCCGCAGGCGGTGAGGGCCAGGGCGAGGACGGCGACGGGCGCGGCGAGACGCAGCGCGGTCTTGTGGTGCGGCACTACAGGCTCCTGTACGCAGACGTGTCTGTCCCCCCGAACGGTGGATCAGATTAGGCCCGTGATCCACCGGGGGACACGACGGAATCCTCGCCCGGCTTCTTCACGCCATTCACACCCGTATCAGGAGACGCCCCGCCGGGGAAGTTCCTCAGAGGCCGCGCAGGAGGCCGTGTCTCCTCGGAGGCCGCGCGGATGCGACCGGAACGGGTGTCAGGGAAGCCGGGCGATCAGATACCGGAACACGTTCGGCATCCACACGGTCCCGTCCGGCCGCCGGTACGGATGCAGGGCCTCCGACAACTCCTTGTCGACCTGTTCCTGGTCGGTCGCCGCGATCGCCGCGTCGAACAGCCCGGTCGACAGCAGCCCCCGCACCGCGCTGCCCGCGTCGGCGTATCCGAAGGGGCACGCCACCCGACCGGAGCCGTCCGGCCTGAGCCCGGCCCGCTGGGCGACCTCCTCCAGGTCGTCACGCAGGGCGGGGCGCCAGCTGCCCGCGTTGCGCAGCGGGTCCGCGAGTTTGGTGGCCACCCGCAGCACCGACGTCGTGGCGCACCGCTCCGGCGGGCCCCACCCGGCCAGCACCACGGCCGCGCCGTGCCCGGCGAGTGGTGTCGCCTGGGCGAGCAGCTCACCCAGTCCCTCCGCGTCGCCCGCCAGGCATCCGATGGGCTCGAAGGCGGTCACCAGGGTGAACGCCGGGGCCGACGGGTCCTTCGCGTCCCGGGGCGTGCCGTCGACGACGCGTGCCACGCGCGCACGCGCGCGTGTGTCTCGCGCGCCGGCCACCTCGGGAAGCAGCCGCTGCCGTGCCAGGGCCAGGCGTTCCGGGGACCGGGAGTCGACACCGGTCACCGCGGCGCCGCGCGCGGCGGCCATCAGCAGGGCCAGCCCGGAACCACAGCCCAGCCCCAGCATTCTGGTGTCGCCGCCCACGTCCAGTCGCTCGTAGACGGCCTCGTAGAGCGGTACGAGCATCCGCTCCTGGATCTCGGACCAGTCACGCGCGCGTGCACCGGGGTCCACACGAGGCGTCACCCCCGCGTGGGACGAGTGCTGCCGCACGAGCGTAGGTGTCATAGGAAAGCGCCCCAATCGCCGAGTGTTGCCGCTGTGCCCGATTCCGTGGCCCCCGTGCAGTGCGCTCGCACTTCCCCCGTATGCCAGGAAACTCCGGGCTCGCCGCGGCGTCCAGTGGTAGCGGGGGCCGGTTTGCCCGGACCCGGCCTCAGTGGCGAGATTTCACTTCCCGGCAACATGGGCCTGGCCGCGCGGTACTCCCGGTAGCTCCCTCCCGACTCCTTCGTCGGATGGCCTGATCGTGCCGCTCGGTGATGACAGCGGGTGGCGGTGGTGCCGACGAGGCGGTTCCGGCCAAGGTCGACGGGCCCGGCGGCCGCCTCGCGGGTGCGGGAACCGACAGGGGGCGGGGCGGTGCCGCACGCCGACGGCGCACCCGGTAACGTCGCGCCCGTCGATGTGCCCAATCGGGTGGTGTGCTTCCGGCGCGACGGCGGCCGAAACGCCCCTTGCGCACCCCCGAGCCCCACGCCCCCCGGCGCATGGACGGGGTCTACGCGCCGGCGCGTACGACGGACTACGCACCAGCTTGGTATGAGCTGCGAGGCTTCTCCGCAGATCAGCGCACCCGCCCTCGTCGGGACGCATCAGCGGCAACTGACGGGTACGTGCAAATTATTTGGGATGCCCCGGAATAGGAACACAGCGGCACTCCGGCTCGTTGCCATTACGTGAGCACGACACCACCTGTTCTCGCCGCAGAGCTGGCGCAGGCGTGGGCCGACATTCAGCGGCACCACACCGAGCTGCCCGATCTTGCCGCGCCCGAGTCCCTGATCGGAGAGTCGTCGTCCGCCTGCGGGCACGAGCTCTCCTTCGAGCGACTGCTCCATGAGGCAGTCCACGGCATCGCCGCCGCGCGTGGAGTACGCGACACCTCCCGCGCGGGGCGCTACCACAACCGACGATTCCTTGCGATCGCCGAGGAACTGGGCCTCGACCACCCCGAAGAGCCGCATCCCAGCAGCGGCTTCTCGCTGGTCACGCTCACCCCCGAGGCGAAGCGCCGCTACCGCCCGACGATGGAGCGCCTCCAGCGCGCACTGAAGGCCCACACCGCCGCGACGGCGACCGACTCGGTCCGCAGTTTCCGCGGTCCGGCCGCCCGGCACGGCTCTTCCGGGGGTGGGGTGCGCGTGAAGGCGGTCTGCGACTGCGGGCGCAACGTACGGGTCGTCCCGTCCGTCCTGGCACAGGCTCCGATCATGTGCGGCGGCTGCGGCAAGCCGTTCCGGATCCCGGAGGTGGTCGGCGCGGCGGCGAGCTGACGGCCCGGCTGCCCGTGGCAGCCGGATGCGGGTGCAGTGCCCTCGGTCCGGCGGGTCTGCCCGCGTGTGGCACAATGGCTAGCTGTACTCGACAGTCGCACAGGACCCCTCTCTCCTCCGGCTGACGCGTCCATCGGGCACTCGGGTACCGCAACCCCACGCGGCTCTCCCGCCGTGCCCAATCACGTCAAATCCAGGAGAACTCACTCCAGTGGCAGTCAAGATCAAGCTGAAGCGTCTGGGCAAGATCCGTTCGCCTCACTACCGCATCGTCGTCGCCGACTCCCGTACCCGCCGTGACGGCCGGGCCATCGAGGAGATCGGCAAGTACCACCCGACGTACAACCCGTCGGTGATGGAGGTCGACGCCGAGCGTGTCGCCTACTGGCTGCGCGTCGGCGCCCAGCCGACCGAGCCCGTGCTCGCCATCCTGAAGAAGACCGGCGACTGGCAGAAGTTCAAGGGCGAGCCCGCCCCGGCGCCGCTGCTGCAGCCGGCCGAGAAGGCGGCCCGTCCGTCCTTCGAGGCGATCGGTGGCGACGACGAGGGCAAGGGTGAGGCGATCACCCAGAAGAAGAAGGCCGACAAGAAGGACGAGGCTGCCGCTGCGTCCGAGTCGACCGAGGCCTGAGCATGCTCGAGGAGGCTCTCGAGCACCTCGTGAAGGGCATCGTCGACAATCCTGACGATGTGCAGGTCGCCTCGCGCAACCTGCGTCGCGGGAGTGTGATCGAGGTCCGGGTCCACCCCGACGACCTCGGCAAGGTGATCGGCCGCAACGGCCGCACCGCACGCGCCCTGCGCACCGTCGTGGGCGCCATCGGCGGCCGCGGTGTCCGCGTCGACCTCGTCGACGTGGACCACGTCCGCTGACGCCAAACGCAGCACCGGCTCGGGCCGGGGAGGGCCACTGGGCCGTCCCCGGCCCGTAGTCGTACGGCCGTGACCGTAGTCGTATACGCCGCGACCGGCGTAGCCGCACCACGCCGCGACCGGAGTGGTCGTGTGCGCCGTGACCGGCGTCGTACGAGCCGTGACCGGCTCGTCGCAGTACCGACAGGAGATCAAGCACAGTGCAGCTGGTAGTCGCGCGCATCGGCCGCGCCCACGGAATCAAGGGCGAGGTGACCGTCGAGGTCCGCACCGACGAGCCGGAGCTGCGGCTCGGACCCGGTGCCGTACTGACCACCGACCCCGCATCCGTCGGGCCCCTCACCATCGAGACCGGCCGGGTCCACAGCGGCCGCCTCCTGCTCCGCTTCGCCGGCGTCCACGACCGCACCGGAGCCGAGGCGCTGCGCAACACCCTCCTGATCGCCGACGTCGACCCGGACGAGCGCCCCGAGGACGAGGACGAGTACTACGACCACCAGCTGATCGACCTCGACGTGGTGACCAAGGACGGCGAGGAGGTGGGCCGGATCACCGAGATCTCCCACCTGCCCACGCAGGACCTGTTCGTGGTGGAGCGCCCCGACGGCAACGAGGTCTACGTGCCGTTCGTCTCGGAGATCGTCACCGAGATCGACCTGGACGAGCAGCGAGCGGTCATCGACCCGCCCCCCGGCCTGATCGACGACCGCGCCGAGATCGCGTCCGCGCGGGACGCCTCGGCGGACGCCCCCGCGGATTCCCCGGCGGATTCCCCGGAGGAAGAGGCGTAATGCGGCTCGACGTCGTCACGATCTTCCCCGAGTACCTGGAACCGCTGAACGTCTCCCTGGTCGGCAAGGCACGCGCGCGTGGACAACTCGACGTCCACGTGCACGACCTGCGCTCCTGGACCTACGACCGGCACAACACCGTCGACGACACGCCCTACGGCGGCGGCCCCGGCATGGTCATGAAGACCGAGCCGTGGGGCGACGCGCTGGACTCCGTCCTGGCCGACGGCTACGAGGCGGGCTCCGGCGCGCCCGCCCTCATCGTGCCCACGCCCAGCGGCCGGCCCTTCACCCAGGAACTCGCCGTCCACCTCTCCGAGCGGCCCTGGCTGATCTTCACGCCCGCCCGCTACGAGGGCATCGACCGCCGCGTCATCGACGAGTACGCCACCCGGATGCCCGTGTACGAGGTGTCCATCGGCGACTACGTCCTGGCGGGCGGCGAGGCGGCCGTACTCGTCGTCACCGAGGCCGTGGCGCGGCTGCTGCCCGGCGTCCTCGGCAACGCCGAGTCCCACCGGGACGACTCCTTCGCCCCCGGCGCCATGGCCAACCTGCTGGAGGGCCCCGTCCACACCAAGCCGCCGCAGTGGCGCGGCCGCGGCATCCCCGACGTGCTGCTCAGCGGCCACCACGGGAAGATCGCCCGCTGGCGCCGCGACGAGGCCCTGCGGCGCACGACGGCCAACCGGCCCGACCTGATCGAACGGTGCGCCCCCGAGGCCTTCGACAAGAAGGACCGCGAGATGCTCTCCATCCTGGGCTGGGAGCCCGATCCGGGCGGGGAACCGTACGGCCGATTTTGGCGCAGGACGCCGGGCGTGGAAGAATAGGGCGCTGTTGTGCGTCCGTCCGGAGCGCGCCCCTGCCACAGGGGGACACGACGCCCGTCCCGACCCGCACGGCCCAGATTCCGAAACACCTAGTTTCCGTTGATGACCTGTGGCATCAGCGAAGAAAGCAGACGAAATGTCTCACCTGCTCGACTCCGTCGACGCCGCGTCGCTGCGCAGCGACGTCCCGGCCTTCCGCCCCGGCGACACCGTCAACGTCCACGTCCGCGTCATCGAGGGCAACCGCTCCCGTGTGCAGCAGTTCAAGGGCGTAGTCATCCGCCGCCAGGGTGCCGGCGTGCGCGAGACCTTCACGGTCCGCAAGGTCTCCTTCTCCGTCGGCGTCGAGCGCACCTTCCCGGTGCACACCCCGATCGTGGAGAAGATCGAGCTCGTCACCCGCGGTGACGTGCGCCGCGCCAAGCTGTACTACCTGCGCGAGCTGCGCGGCAAGGCCGCGAAGATCAAGGAGAAGCGCGACAGCTGAGCGCCTTCCGGGGTCCACACCGGGGCCGGATAACATCTGGCCCCGATGGACACCGAAGCACAGCCCACGGAGCGCGACCGCTCCTCCCGCCCCTCCGAATCCGAGCAAGCCTCGGACCCGGAGGGCCCGGAGGAACGGTCGCGTTCCGCGTTCGCGGGGCGGATCACGGACTGGGTGCCGGGCGGCCGGTTCACCGTCACCCTCCTGACGCTGCTGCTGTCCCTGCTGCTGCTCACCACCTTCGTGCTGCAGCCGTTCCAGATCCCCAGCGGATCCATGGAGCGCGGATTGAGGATCGGTGACCGGGTTCTCGTGAACAAGTTGGCGTACCGTTTCGATGGCCGTCCGCAGCGGGGCGACGTCGTCGTCTTCGACGGCACCGGGCTCTTCGGGCACGGCGACTACATCAAACGCGTTGTCGGTGTGGGCGGGGACCACGTGGTGTGCTGCGACAGGGAGGGGATGGTCCAGGTGAACGGCCAGTCGGTCGACGAGTCGGCGTTCCTGTACCCCGGCGACCGCCCGTCCACGGTGCCCTTCGACATCGTCGTCCCCGACGGCACCCTCTTCGTCCTCGGCGACCACCGCGCCGACTCCAGCGACTCCCGCGACCATCTGGGCTCGCCGGGCGGCGGCATGGTCCCGGTGGACGCGGTGATAGGCCGCGCCGACTGGATCGTCTGGCCCTTCGGCCACGCCACCCACCTCGACCGTCCCGACGCCTACGCGCGCGTGCCGGACGCCGGTGCGGGTGCGGGGTCGGGTTCGGGTTCGGGTGAGGAGGGGGGCCAGGTCACCGCGGACCAGTCGGTCATCGGGGAGGAGACGCCGACCGCGGCCGGCGGGCCGGTCACTGACCCACGTCTGCCCGAGCACGCCAAGGGCGCCGATGGGTAGCCGGGGCAAACCGCGCGGGTCACCCAGCAGCCCCACGGAGAACCTGTTGCCCACCGGCTCCCGGCGCGCCGGCGCGCCGTCCGGCGGCCGGTCCCGCGCCGAGCGGCGCAAGCTGCAGCGCAAGGTCAAACGGCGCCGCAGACGCGGCGCGGTGAAGGAGGTACCCCTTCTCGTCGGCGTCGCCATCCTCATAGCGCTGGTACTGAAGACCTTCCTCGTCCAGGCCTTCGTGATCCCGTCGGGCTCTATGGAGCAGACCATCCAGATCGGTGACCGGGTCCTGGTGGACAAGCTCACCCCGTGGTTCGGCTCCAAGCCGAAGCGCGGGGACGTCGTCGTCTTCCGTGACCCCGGCGGCTGGCTCCAGGGCGAGCAGACCACCAAGAAGGACGACCCCGTCGTCGTCAAGCAGGTCAAGGAAGGCCTCGCGTTCATCGGTCTGCTGCCGTCCGACGACGAGAAGGACCTCATCAAGCGGGTCGTCGGAGTGGGCGGGGACCGGGTCAAGTGCTGTGACACCCAGGGCCGGGTCACCGTCAACGGCGTTCCCCTGAACGAGGACTACCTGTATCCCGGCGACAAGCCGTCCGAGACTCCGTTCGACGTCACGGTCCCCGAGGGACGGCTGTGGGTGATGGGTGATCACCGGTCCAACTCCGCCGACTCCCGCTTCCACCAGGGGACGGACTTCGGCACGGTCTCCGAGGACGAGGTGGTCGGGCGGGCCATGGTGATCGCCTGGCCGTTCGGCCACTGGACCACCCTGGACGAACCGAAAACGTATGCGTCCGTGTCCGACTCGGCCTCCGGCTCGACCGCCGCTCCCCGGCTGTCGCATAGGGTTGCCCCCTACGATCCGAACACGATGATTCAACTCCCGACCCCTGCGGAACTCCCGCTCGTTATGGGAGTGGTGGGCCTGCTCCGTGTACAGGGCGGGCGGCGTCAGAAAGTAAGGAGTTGGCGTGGGGGATGTGGCGGTTGGCGCACGGTCCGGACACGACGGCGAGGAGAACCACGGACGCCCCGTGGAGACAGCCGGCCCGGCCGCGGACGGCGCCCCGGCCTCCGGGCGCGACTCCGGGACCGAGGGGACCGAGGACGGCAGGGTGACGGACGAACAGAGCGGGACCCAGGACGAGGGAGTGGGCGGGACGCCCCCGGCGACGGCCTCCGCAGCCAAGAAACCGCGCTCCTTCTGGAAGGAACTGCCGATCCTGATCGGTATCGCGCTGGTGCTCGCGCTGCTGATCAAGACGTTCCTGGTCCAGGCGTTCTCGATCCCGTCCGCCTCGATGCAGAACACGCTCACGATCGGTGACCGGGTCCTGGTCGACAAGCTGACCCCCTGGTTCGGCTCTGAGCCCGAGCGGGGCGAGGTCGTCGTCTTCCACGACCCGGACGACTGGCTGGCGGGCGAGCCGACGCCCGACCCGAACGCGCTGCAGACGGTCCTCAGCTGGATCGGCCTGATGCCGTCCGCGGACGAGAAGGACCTGATCAAGCGCGTCATCGGGGTCGGCGGCGACACCGTCGAGTGCAGCAAGACCGGCCCGCTCAAGGTCAACGGCGTGGCGCTGGACGAGCCGTACGTCTACCCGAACAACACGCCGTGCAGCGTCGACGAACAGGGCGGCCAGTTCAAGGTCGAGGTCCCCGAGGGCTCCATCTGGGTCATGGGCGACCACCGGCAGAACTCCCGGGACTCCCGTTACAACCAGTCGGACGAGCACGGCGGCATGGTCCCGGTGAAGGAGGTGGTCGGCCGCGCCATCGTGATCGCCTGGCCGATGAACCGCTGGGACACCCTGCCGGTCCCCGACACCTTCGACCAGGAAGGCCTGCAGGCCCGGTCGTCGGCCGCCGCCGCGCTGTCGGTCGCTCCCCAGGGACTGGCCCTCGCCGGAGTCGTCCCGGTCGTCTGGTGGCGCCGCAGGCGCATCGCGTCCGCCGCCGAGTCCCGCTGAGCGCCTCGGGGCGCACGCCCGCCGCTCGAGGGCGGCATGTGGCGAGGCAGCCTGCCGGTCCCTGATGGTCCTTCCGGCCCCTCCCGGCCCCTCCCGGACTCTCGGGAGGGGCCGCCTCGTTCGGCCCACCCGGGAGCGGCCGGGGGCTGGCCCGTGCGGCCTCTCTTGGGGCCGGCGGCTGGTCCGTCAGGCCTCCCCGGGAGGGGCTGCCCCGTTCGGGTACCGCCGGGTAAGGTGCGGATCCATGGGTGGCGAGAGCACGACACGTACGTCCCCGCCTGGCGGCGGCGCGAACAAGCGCCCGGCGGGCAGCCGGACCGGGCAGCGGCTGTCCAACCTTGCCGTGGCGCTGGGCCTGGTGCTGTTCCTCGGAGGCTTCGCCTGGGCAGCGGTGGTCTACCGGCCCTACACCGTGCCGACCAACTCGATGACACCGTCGATCGACGCGGGTGACCGGGTGCTGGCGCAGCGCATCGACGGCGGTGACGTCCGCCGCGGCGACGTCGTCGTCTTCAAGGACAAGGCCTGGGCCAACGCCCCGATGGTCAAGCGCGTGGTCGCGGTCGGCGGGGACACCGTCTCCTGCTGCCAGGAAGGCAGGCTGAAGGTCAACGGCAAGGCCGTCGACGAGCCGTACCTGCCCGCCGGTATGCCGGCCGAAAACAGCGGCTTCCCGACGGTGACCGTTCCCGAGGGCCGCCTGTTCCTCCTCGGTGACGAGCGCGACACCTCCGTGGACTCCACCGCCCACCTCACCGACGCCGCCGGCGGCACCGTCTCGCGCGATGCCGTGGACGCCCGCGTCGATGCCGTGGTCTGGCCCGTGAACGGCATGCTGGAGCGGCCGACCGGCTTCGAGACGCTGGGGGACCTCTCCTCACCGGGCCCGCTGCGGACGGTCGTCGCGCTGGTGATCGCCGGGGCCGTGCTGATCCTCGGCGGCGCGGCCTACGGCCCCGTCGCCGCACGGGCCGCCGCCTCGCGCGCCCGAACCGGAACGGGGACCACCGGTGCCCGCTGAACCGACGCGAGCGGGGCAGGACTCCTACGCGGGCGGGTTGCGCAGGGTCGCCAGGGTGGTCCTGCTCGACCCCGACGACCGCATCCTGCTGCTGCACGGGCACGAACCGGACGATCCGGCCGACGACTGGTGGTTCACCCCGGGCGGCGGTGTGGAGGGCGACGAGACCCGTGAGGAGGCCGCGCGGCGGGAACTCGTCGAGGAGACCGGCATCACCGACATCGAGCTCGGCCCGGTGCTGTGGCGGCGCCGGTGCTCCTTCCCCTTCGCCGGCCGTCGCTGGGACCAGGACGAGTGGTACTACCTGGCCCGCACGACCCAGACCGCGACCAGGGCCGTGGGCCTCACCGAGCTGGAGCGGCGCAGTGTCGCCGGAGCACGCTGGTGGACCTGTCGGGAACTGACCCGGGCACATGAGACGGTGTACCCGACCAGACTCGCCGAGCTGCTGCGCACGCTGCTCGACGAAGGCCCCCCGGCCGGACCGGTGACCCTGGACACCGAAATCGTCTAGGGGCGCACGGGACTGGCGCACAATGGTGGGACCGCACGGCTGAAGGGGAACATGCCATGAGCGCCGAGGACCTCGAGAAGTACGAGACCGAGATGGAGCTCAAGCTCTACCGGGAGTACCGGGACGTCGTCGGCCTGTTCAAATACGTGATCGAGACCGAGCGGCGCTTCTACCTCACCAACGACTACGAGATGCAGGTGCACTCGGTCCAGGGTGAGGTGTTTTTCGAGGTGTCGATGGCCGATGCCTGGGTGTGGGACATGTACCGGCCGGCCCGGTTCGTGAAGCAGGTGCGCGTGTTGACGTTCAAGGACGTGAACATCGAGGAGCTGAACAAGAGCGACCTGGAGCTTCCCGGCGGCTGACTCCGCTCCGTGACCGGCAGGCCGCACTCGTGTGGGTGACGAGGTTGTCCACAGCCGTCTGACCGTCCACCAAGATCCAAAAGCTCGCTGAGCTGCCCTCATCGTTGGCGCCGGAGGTGGTGCCGACATGAACGCACGAGGTGCGATGGGCAAGTACGGTGAGACACTCGCGGCCCGCCGGCTGGCCGACGCAGGGATGGCGGTCCTGGAGCGCAACTGGCGCTGCGGCAGGACCGGTGAGGTCGACATCGTCGCCCGGGACGGGGAAGTCCTGGTCGTCTGCGAGGTCAAGACCCGCAGGGGTGGCTCCTTCGAGCACCCGATGGCCGCGGTGACCCCGGAAAAGGCGGAGCGGCTGCGACGGCTCGCCGAGCGCTGGATCCAGACCCACGGAGGAGCCCCGCCCGGCGGCGTCCGCATCGACCTGGTCGGTGTACTCCTGCCGCAGCGCGGCGCCCCCGTGGTCGAGCATGCGCGGGGGGTGGCGTGATGGGGTTCGCGCGTACGTGCTCCGTGGCGCTCGTCGGCGTCGAGGGCGTGGTGGTCGAGGTCCAGGCCGACCTCGAACCGGGCGTGGCGGCGTTCACTCTGGTCGGGCTGCCGGACAAGAGCCTGACCGAGAGCCGGGACCGGGTGCGGGCCGCAGTGGTCAACTCGGGCGCCGAGTGGCCGCAGAAGAAGCTGACGGTGGGGCTCAGTCCGGCCTCGGTGCCGAAGAGCGGCAGCGGATTCGACCTGGCGGTCGCCGCGGCCGTCCTCGGCGCCGCCGAGCGCGTCGATCCCCGTGTGCTCGCCGACATCGTGATGATCGGGGAGCTGGGCCTGGACGGACGGGTGCGGCCGGTGCGCGGCATCCTGCCGGCGGTACTGGCCGCGGCGGAGGCCGGCTACGAACAGGTGGTCGTCCCCGAGTGCGCCGCTGCCGAGGCGTCCCTGGTGCCCGGCGTGTCGGTGCTCGGCGTGCGCAGCCTGCGCCAGCTGATCGCCCTCCTCGCGGACGAGCCCGTGCCGGAGGAGGAACCGGACCAGCGGGGCCGGCCCGACCCGCTCCTCGCCGGCCTGCGGATGCCCGGCACGGGCGCCGCCACCGGAATGCACGCCACGGGAGCGGCGCAGCACGACCACGGGCACGACCTCGCCGACGTCGTGGGCCAGGAATCGGCGCGCACGGCGGTGGAGGTCGCCGCGGCCGGCGGCCACCACCTGTTCCTGGAAGGGCCGCCCGGCGCCGGTAAGACGATGCTCGCCGAACGACTGCCCGCCATCCTGCCCCGGCTGTGCCGGGCGGAATCACTCGAGGTCACCGCGGTGCACTCGGTCGCGGGCCTGCTGCCACCGGGCAAGCCACTGATCGACGTGGCCCCCTACTGCGCGCCGCACCACTCCGCCACGATGCAGGCCCTCGTCGGGGGCGGACCCGGCATCGGACGGCCGGGAGCCGTGTCGCTGGCGCACCGAGGAGTCCTTTTCCTGGACGAAACACCGGAATTCAGCAGCCATGCGCTGGATGCTCTGCGCCAGCCGCTGGAGTCCGGGCACGTCGTCATCGCGCGCAGCGCGGGCGTGGTGCGGTTCCCGGCACGGTTCCTGATGGTGCTGGCCGCAAATCCCTGCCCGTGCGGGCGGTACTCGCAGAAGGACGAGTTCTGCGAATGCCCGCCCTCGGCGATCCGCCGCTACCAGGCCAGGCTGTCCGGCCCGCTGCTCGACCGGGTCGACCTCCGGGTCGAGGTGGACCGGGTCACGCGCAGTCAGCTGGCGGGGGACGGCCCCCGGGGTGACGCCACCGCGACGGTCGCCGACCGGGTGCGTGCGGCCCGGGACCGGGCGGCCGTACGTCTCGAGGGCACCCCGTGGCGTTCCAACAGCGAGGTTCCCGGAAGGGAGCTGCGCAGCCGCTGGTACCCGGCGCCCGGCGCACTGGAGGACGCGGAACGCTGCCTGGAGCGGGGTGTGCTCACCGCCCGTGGCCTCGACCGGGTCCTCCGCGTCGCCTGGACCGTCGCGGACCTCGTCGGCCACGACCGCCCCGACGCGCAGGACGTCGCTCTGGCGCTGCAACTGCGCACGGGGGTGCCGAGGGGAGTCCCCATGGCCCTTGGGGCGCTGGCGTGACCGGGGAAAGCGCTGTGGCTGGAGAGGGTGCCGTGACAGAGCTGGAGAGGGTGCCGTGACAGAGGAGAGGGCCGTGGAGGGGAGGGTGCTGTGACCGATGAGGGCGCTGTGACTGGAGGGAGTGCCGTGGCTGGGAACGGTGTCGGGGCTGGGGCTGGGGCTGGGGCTGGGGCTGGGCGCGGTGCTGGGGCCTGGGACCGGGCTGTTGCCCAGGACGGTGCTCGAGCGGCGGATGACGCGATGATCGGGGGTGTCGCCGCGTCGAGGGGCGAGGTCATGAACAGGGAGAACACCGTACGGCGGGATGACTGCGCTGTTCGGGGAGGCTCCGGACGAAGTGGTGACGCCGCTGTTCGGGGCGGCTCCGGGCGAAGCGGTGACGCCGTGGCCCAGGGTGGCACTCCGGCCAGAGGCGACGCATTGGGCTCGTGCGACGACCGGGTCCGCGGCGAAGGCCCGGTCCGGGGTGGCGGCTCGGCCCGTGACGACGGCCCGCATGCCGTCCAAGCGGCCGGGGAGGGCAGGGACGACGACGCCGCGTGCGGCACCCAGGCCGGTGATGAGCTGCTCGGCCGGGTCTTCCTGACCCGGGTCATCGAGCCCGGAGACGAGACCGCCGGTCGGTGGGTGCGGGAGCGCGGTGTCGCGGACGTGGTGCGGCGGCTGCGCGAGGGCGGGCGTGCCCTGCCGGGGGTGAGCGCGAAACGGTGGGCCGGGCTGTGTGCCCGAGCAGGCCGGGCCGAGCCGCGCCGGGACCTCACCGCCGCCCGGGCGGCAGGGGTGAGGTTCGTTGCCCCCGGGACGGCCGAGTGGCCGCGTCAGCTGGACGACCTCGGGGACGCCAGGCCTCTTGGACTGTGGGTGCGCGGCGGGCCCAGCCTGCGTATGTGGGCGCTCAGGTCGGTGGCCGTCGTCGGCGCCCGCGCCTGCACCGAGTACGGCGCCCACATGGCGGCCACCCTCGCCGCCGGGCTCGCCGAACGCGGCTGGGTCGTGGTGTCCGGCGGCGCCTACGGGGTCGACGGAGCCGCCCACCGGGGTGCTCTCGGCGCGGGCGGCGCCACCGCCGCCGTCCTCGCCTGCGGCGTCGACCGCCCTTACCCGCCCGGGCACACCGGGCTGATCACCAGGATCGCGGAACAGGGACTGGTCATCGGTGAGCTGCCGCCGGGCGATCATCCGACGCCGAGCAGGTTCGTCCTGCGCAATCGTGTGATCGCCGCACTCACCAGGGGCACCGTGGTCGTCGAGGCCGCCTACCGCAGCGGGTCGCTGGTCACGGCACGGGCGGCCCAGCGCCTGGGCCGGCACACGATGGGTGTGCCGGGGCCGGCCACCAGCGCGCTCTCGGCGGGTGTGCACGAACTGCTGCGTGGCGACGCGGTGCTCGTCAGCGACGCCGCCGAGGTCGTCGAACTGGTGGGTGACATGGGCGAGCTGCCCCCGGACCGGCGTGGGCCGGTACTCCCCACCGACCTGCTGGAACCTCGCACCCGCCAGGTGCTGGCCGGGCTCCCCGCGCGTGGAACGGCGGCAGCGGCCGACGTGGCGCGCCGCGCCCAGACCACACAGGACGACGCGATCGCGAGACTGTACGAGCTTCGAGCACTTGGTTACGTCGAACGACACGGCGACGGCTGGATGTTGACACGCCAGATGATGATCTCGGTCCGTGAAGGCCGCGATCCGTACTGACCCAGGGTGTTCGGCCGTCCGGGGGAACCCCGACGCCCTTGTGAACAGTGGCAGTTGAGGTATTCGAGTGATCACGCGCAACGATCGCCGTCCCCCCTGTAGAGCGTTCAGCGGAACGTATCTGCGTACGACCCCACCCTGCTCTTCGCGCACCGCGACAGTCCAGTCACGCTACGCTCACGAGGACCCCCATGTAGACAGCAGACCGGCGGCCTCACCCAGGCACACACCACATCACGGCAGAACGGCACAAGGCGACGAATGCCCCAGCACACCTCCGGGTCCGACCGGGCGGCGATCCCCCCAGCCGCCCGCGACGGTGGCAGCGTGCGACCGCCCGCCCCCTCGACGCTCGACGAGCTGTGGCGGTCGTACAAGGCGACGGGTGACGAGCGGCTGCGGGAACAGCTGATCCTGCACTACTCGCCCCTGGTGAAATATGTGGCGGGCAGGGTGAGCGTGGGACTGCCACCCAATGTCGAGCAGGCGGACTTCGTCTCCTCGGGTGTGTTCGGGCTGATCGACGCGATCGAGAAGTTCGACGTCGACCGGGAGATCAAATTCGAGACGTACGCGATCACCCGGATCCGGGGCGCGATGATCGACGAGCTGCGGGCACTGGACTGGATCCCGCGGTCGGTCCGGCAGAAGGCGCGGAACGTGGAACGCGCGTACGCGACGCTGGAGGCACGGCTGCGCCGCACCCCGTCGGAGAGCGAGGTGGCCGGCGAGATGGGGATCGCGGTGGAGGACCTCCACGCGGTGTTCAGCCAGTTGTCGCTGGCCAACGTGGTGGCGCTGGAGGAGTTGCTGCATGCCGGCGGCGAGGGCGGGGACCGGCTGAGCCTCATGGACACGCTGGAGGACACCGCCGCCGACAATCCGGTGGAGGTCGCCGAGGACCGGGAGCTGCGGCGGTTCCTGGCACGTGCGATCAACACGCTGCCCGAGCGGGAGAAGACCGTCGTCACGCTGTACTACTACGAGGGGCTCACGCTCGCCGAGATCGGGAACGTGCTGGGCGTGACGGAGAGCCGGGTCAGCCAGATTCACACCAAGTCGGTGTTGCAACTGCGGGCGAAGCTGGCGGGGTTCGGTCGCTGACCTGGTCTTATGGCACGCGACCGGCTCCGCCTGTGACACTGTCGGCGGTCGCGCGTCCGGGTGGCTGACTCCCGTACGGCGTGGCACGTCCGTAAAGTGGTGACGTGCCAAGGATTCGAGCGGCCTCCGTGGCCGAGCACCGGTCGATGCAGCGTGCCTCCCTGCTGGACGCGGCACGCTCCCTGCTGTCCGACGGCGGAACGGAGGCGCTGACCTTCCCCGCCCTCGCCGAACGGACGGGTCTCGCCCGGTCGTCCGTCTACGAGTACTTCCGGTCGCGGGCGGCGGTCGTCGAGGAGCTGTGTGCCGTCGACTTCCCGGTCTGGGCCGCGGAGGTCGAGGCGGCGATGGAGCGCGAGGAGACCCCCGAGGCCAAGGTCGAGGCGTATGTGCGCAAGCAGCTCGACCTGGTCGGGGACCGACGGCACCGGGCCGTCGTGGCCATCTCCGCGAGCGAGCTCGACGCCGGCGCGCGGGAGAAGATCCGGGCGGCGCACGGCGGGTTGATCGCGATGATCGTCGAGGCGCTGGGGGAGATGGGGCACGGGCAGCCGCGGCTGGCGGCGATGTTGCTCCAAGGCGTCGTGGACTCGGCGGTGCGGCGGATCGAGCTGGGGGCGGCGGAGGAGCCGACGGCGATTACGGAGGCGGCGGTTTCCATGGCGTTGCGGGGTGTGCGGGGCTGACCGCCCGGGGCCGAGCTGACCGGCCGGGGCCGAGCTGACCGGCCGGGTGGAGCTGATCGGCTGGGAGTGGGGCTGACCGGCAGGACTGACCGAGGATCCTCGGCGTTCCCTGGGCCCGGGCCGGCGCCCTGGCTGCGAGCCGGTTGCGCGGCCCGACGCTACGGGGTGTCTGCCTGGGAGCGGACCCCGGCGCCCACCCGCGGCCGCGTGGGCAGGGGAACTCCCAGAACCGGCAGCAGTCTCGACGGACCCCGCGCGAGCAGCCACGGAGGGAGCACCGACAGCGGGTTCAGATAGACGTCGCCCCGCAGCAGGCCCCAGTGCAGACAGGCCGCGCAGTGGGAGCCCGTCGGCTCCACCGTGCCGAGCACCTCACCCGCCGCGACCTCGTCGCCCTTCTGCACCGTCGCCTCGACCGGCTCGTACGTCGTCCGCAGGGGCGGGGCGCCCGTCCCCGTCAGTTCCAGTGAGACGACGCCTCTTCCCGCCACCCGCCCCGCGAACGACACCTTGCCCGCCGCCACCGCCCGAACCGGGGCCGCGTCCACCGCGGCGAGGTCCACGCCGCGGTGGCCCGGGCCGTACGGGGTGGCCGGGGGCTCCCAGCCCCGTAGAACCGCGGGCCGGAAACCGACCGGCCAGTGGCGGGCCACCGCCGGTACCGTCGGATCCGGACCCGCCCCGGCGTCCGCGGCGGTCACCGTCATCGCCCACCCCGTTGCCGACACCGGCGACACTGCTGCCGCCGGCGACACCGGCGACACCGGCGACACCGGCGACACCGGCGACACCGGCGACACCGACGACACCGCCGGCGCCGGTCGCGGCGGTCCCGGGACCATGACGGCCAGCAGCACCACCCACATACACGCACTCGCACATCGTCTCGCTCGCATGCGAGAACCGTCCCGCACCAGGGCCGATCGCCGTCCGGCCCTGTGGACCGTTGCCGCTTGTGGACAGCCGCGTCACCCGGTACCCCGCGGGTCCCGTACACTTCTGATGGCGATCCGGGTCACCGGGTCGACTTCGCACGCCCCGACACGAGGCCCGTCAAGGCTCGTGTCAGCGCCCCTCGGTCCCTTGCGGCAGGCGCGTCACGGGCGTCAGGCGCGGGAGCCGTCCGGCTTCCGCGGCACAACCGAGAAACTCGAGGAGATACGGCCATGGCCGTCGTCACGATGCGGGAGCTGCTGGAAAGCGGCGTCCACTTCGGTCACCAGACCCGTCGTTGGAACCCGAAGATGAAGCGCTTCATCTTCACGGAGCGTAACGGCATCTACATCATCGACCTGCTCCAGTCGCTGTCGTACATCGACCGCGCCTACGAGTTCGTCAAGGAGACCGTCGCCCACGGCGGCACGGTCATGTTCGTCGGCACGAAGAAGCAGGCGCAGGAGGCCATCGCCGAGCAGGCCACCCGCGTCGGCATGCCCTACGTCAACCAGCGCTGGCTGGGCGGCATGCTCACCAACTTCTCGACCGTCTACAAGCGCCTGCAGCGCCTGAAGGAGCTCGAGCAGATCGACTTCGAGGACGTGGCCGCCTCCGGCCTCACCAAGAAGGAGCTGCTGGTCCTCTCCCGCGAGAAGGCCAAGCTGGAGAAGACCCTCGGCGGTATCCGCGAGATGTCCAAGGTGCCCAGCGCCGTCTGGATCGTGGACACCAAGAAGGAGCACATCGCGGTCGGCGAGGCCCGGAAGCTCAACATCCCGGTCGTCGCCATCCTCGACACCAACTGCGACCCCGACGAGGTCGACTACAAGATCCCGGGCAACGACGACGCGATCCGCTCCGTCACCCTGCTCACCCGCGTGATCGCCGACGCCGTCGCCGAGGGCCTCATCGCCCGCTCCGGCGCCGCTGCCGCCGACAAGGGTGACAAGGCCGCCGGCGAGCCGCTCGCCGCGTGGGAGCGCGACCTGCTCGAGGGCGAGAAGGCCGAGAAGAAGGCCGACGACGAGTCCGCCGAGAAGCCCGCCGAGGCTCCGGCCGCCGAGGCCGCCCCCGCCGCCGAGGCGCCGGCTGCCGAGGCCCCCGCCGCCGAGGCGCCCGCCACCGAGGCTCCGGCCGCCGAGGGCGAGCAGGCCTGACCGTCCCGTCGGCGTCGACGGCGGGAGCGGTGACATCGAAACCGCTCCCGCCGTTCACCCGTAGGTCGGTGGAAGGTCATGGGCCTGCAGCTCCATGTAGGTCCGTGATCCCGCAGATCTTCGATCTTCCAGACTTCCAGAAAGATTCACAGACTCATGGCGAACTACACCGCCGCCGACGTCAAGAAGCTTCGTGAGCTCACCGGCGCCGGCATGATGGACTGCAAGAAGGCGCTGGACGAGGCCGAGGGCAACGTCGAGAAGGCCGTCGAGGCGCTCCGCATCAAGGGTCAGAAGGGCGTCGCCAAGCGCGAGGGCCGCTCTGCCGAGAACGGCGCCGTCGTCTCGATCATCGCCGACGACAACACCTCGGGCGTCCTCGTCGAGCTGAAGTGCGAGACGGACTTCGTCGCCAAGGGCGACAAGTTCCAGAACGTCGCCAAGGCCATCGCCGAGCACGTCGCCAAGGCCGCCCCGGCCGACCTCGAGGCGCTGCTCGCCTCCGAGATCGAGCCCGGCAAGACCGTGCAGGCCTTCGTGGACGAGGCCAACGCCAACCTCGGCGAGAAGATCGTCCTGGACCGCTTCGCGCAGTTCTCCGGCGGCTTCGTGACCGCGTACATGCACCGCACGATGCCCGACCTGCCGCCGCAGATCGGTGTCCTCGTCGAGCTGGACAAGCCGAACGCCGAGCTGGCGAAGGGCGTCGCCCAGCACATCGCCGCCTTCGCGCCGAAGTACCTCTCCAAGGAGGACGTCCCGGCCGAGGTCGTCGAGACCGAGCGCCGCGTCGCCGAGGAGACCACCCGCGCCGAGGGCAAGCCCGAGGCCGCCCTGCCGAAGATCGTCGAGGGTCGCCTCAACGGCTTCTTCAAGGACGCCACGCTGCTGGGCCAGCCCTACGCGCTCGACAACAAGAAGTCCGTCCAGAAGGTTCTGGACGAGGCCGGCGTCACCCTGAAGCGCTTCTCGCGCATCAAGGTCGGCATCTGAGTCCGTACCGCGACGGACGCGCGACCCCGGTAGGGTCGACAGCAGTCGCCGACGCCGTTCGCCTACGCCGTTGCGTACGCGCGCGTGGCGGCGGGCGACAGCAGATCTGACGAGGAGGCCATTGCCGCGTATGGGATGCGAAACACGCCCCCACCGGCAGTGGCCTTCTTCGTGTGTGTGACCCACGTAAAAGAGGCGAGATCTCCATGACCACCAAGGCCGAGAAGAGCGACGACGGCAAAGTACGCGGCCGCTTCATGCTGAAGCTGTCCGGAGAGGCCTTCTCCGGCGGTGGGGGCCTGGGCGTCGACCCCGACGTGGTGCACGCCATCGCCCGCGAGATCGCGGCCGTCGTACGGGACGGCGCGCAGGTCGCGATCGTCATCGGCGGGGGCAACTTCTTCCGTGGCGCCGAGCTGCAGGTGCGCGGCATGGACCGCGCCCGCTCCGACTACATGGGCATGCTCGGCACCGTGATGAACTGCCTGGCCCTCCAGGACTTCCTGGAGAAGGAGGGCGTCGACTGCCGCGTGCAGACCGCCATCACCATGGGCCAGGTCGCCGAGCCGTACATCCCGCTGCGCGCCGTGCGCCACCTGGAGAAGGGCCGCGTGGTCATCTTCGGCGCCGGTATGGGCATGCCCTACTTCTCCACCGACACCACCGCCGCCCAGCGCGCCCTCGAGATCGACGCCGAGGCCCTGCTCATGGGCAAGAACGGTGTGGACGGGGTCTACGACTCCGACCCGAAGACCAACCCCGACGCCGTCAAGTTCGACGCGCTGGGTTACGGCGAGGTCATCACCCGGGACCTGAAGGTCGCCGACGCGACGGCCGTCACGCTCTGCCGCGACAACAGCCTCCCGATCGTGGTCTTCGAGCTTCTGAAGGAGGGCAATATCGCCCGCGCCGTCAAGGGTGAGAAGATCGGCACGCTTGTGGGTGACCAAGGCAGCCGGGACTGACCGGAGTACCACCCCCTGTCCGCGGACGCCACCTGTCCGGGGGACGGACGGGACGGGGCCGGGCCGGGGGATGGACAATGTCCCGCCGGTCGGGAACCGTGCAGGAAGAACGCGACGCAGCCGGCCGCACCCCCGACAGGGAACCGCAGCCGGGCCTACTCAAGACACGCAGGAGCAAGTGGTGATCGAAGAGACCCTCCTCGAGGCCGAGGAGAAGATGGAGAAGGCCGTCGTGGTCGCCAAGGAGGACTTCGCCGCGATCCGCACCGGCCGTGCGCACCCGGCGATGTTCAACAAGATCGTGGCCGACTACTACGGCGCGCTGACGCCGATCAACCAGCTGGCCTCGTTCTCCGTGCCGGAGCCGCGCATGGCCGTGGTGACCCCCTTCGACAAGAGCGCCCTGCGCAACATCGAACAGGCGATCCGCGACTCCGACCTGGGCGTCAACCCCAGCAACGACGGCAACATCATCCGGGTGGTGTTCCCCGAGCTCACCGAGGAGCGCCGCCGCGACTACATCAAGGTCGCCAAGAGCAAGGCCGAGGACGCCAAGGTCTCCATCCGCTCCGTGCGCCGCAAGGCCAAGGACACCATCGACAAGATGGTCAAGGACGGCGAGGTCGGCGAGGACGAGGGCCGCCGTGCGGAGAAGGAGCTCGACGACACCACCGCCAAGTACGTCGCCCAGGTGGACGAGCTCCTCAAGCACAAGGAAGCCGAGCTGCTCGAGGTCTGATGAACGACTCTTCCTGGGGAGCGCCGCCACAAGCCGGGTACTGGGGGCCGTCCGACCAGGGACCTGTCCAGGGCGCTGCCCCGGCGGGTCCCGCGTACGATGCGCACTACGCGCAGCAGACTCGCCCCATGCCCATCGTGCCCGACGTACCCGAACACGGCGGAGACCAGGATGACGAACAAGGGGCCGCTCGGCTGAGCGGCCCCTTGTTCCGAGACGAGCCGTTCCGCGACGATCCGTATCGCGGCGAGAATCCGTCGGCGCAGCCGTATGCGGCGGTGCCGCAGAATCCGGAGCCCATGCCCGACGCCCCCCAGCCGGCGCAGCACCGGCCCCAGCCGCAGAAGAAGAGCGCGGGGCGCGACCTGGGTGCCGCGATAGGGGTCGGCCTCGGGCTCGGCGCGGTGATCGTCGCCTCGCTGTTCGTCGTCAAGGCCGTCTTCGTCGGCGTGGTCGCGGTCGCCGTCGTGGTGGGCCTGTGGGAGCTGACCAAGCGGCTCCAGGAGCGCAAGGGCATCAAGGCGCCCCTCGTGCCGCTCGCGGTCGGTGGCGCGGCGATGGTGGTCGCCGGGTATGTGCGGGGCGCCGAAGGCGCGTGGGTCGCCATGGCGCTCACCGCCCTCGCGGTCCTCGTGTGGCGGATGACCGAGCCGCCGGAGGGGTACCTCAAGGACGTCACCGCGGGCCTCTTCGCGGCGTTCTACGTGCCCTTCCTGGCGACGTTCGTCACGATGATGCTCATGGCCGACGACGGCGCGCGGCGCGTGCTGGTCTTCCTGGTGCTGACGGTCGTCAGCGACACCGGCGCCTATGCCGTCGGCTGGCGCTTCGGCAGGACCAAGCTCGCCCCGCGCATCAGCCCCGGCAAGACCCGGGAGGGCCTGCTCGGAGCGGTGGCGTTCGCGATGGCGGCCGGCGCGCTGTGCATGCAGTTCGTGATCGACGGCGGCACCTGGTGGCAGGGTCTGCTGCTCGGCCTCGCGGTCGCCGTCAGCGCCACGCTGGGCGACCTCGGCGAGTCCATGATCAAGCGGGACCTCGGCATCAAGGACATGGGCACGCTGCTCCCGGGCCACGGCGGCATCATGGACCGCCTGGACTCGCTGCTGCCCACGGCGCCGGTGGTGTGGCTGCTGCTGGTGATCTTCGTCGGATCGGGTTGACACGCTTCAGGTAGTCTGGAAGGGCCCGCGCTGCTGCGGGCCCTTTCGTGTGTCCCCGCCGACGCGGGGACAGTCCGGTGAGGTCTCCTGGCTTCGGCATGGCTGCCGTCGTCCCCGCGTGAGCGGGGATTCGCCGAGGCCTGTCGTTTTGAGGAGTTGTCCGACCGTGGCCCGTCCAGCCCCAGGTGAGCTCACCTTCGCCGCACCCCGCGGAGCGAAGCGGCCACCGCGGCACCTCGCCGACCTCACGCCCGCCGAGCGCAAGGAGGCCGTCGCCGCGATCGGCGAGAAGCCGTTCCGCGCCAAGCAGCTCTCGCAGCACTACTTCGCGCGGTACGCGCACGACCCCGAGCAGTGGACCGACATCCCGGCCGGCTCGCGCCAGGGGCTCCAGGAGGCCCTGCTGCCCGAGCTGATGACGGTCGTGCGGCATCTGTCGACCGACCAGGGCACCACGCGCAAGACGCTGTGGAAGCTGTTCGACGGGACGCTCGTCGAGTCCGTCCTCATGCGCTACCCGGACCGGGTGACCATGTGCATCAGTTCCCAGGCGGGCTGCGGCATGAACTGCCCGTTCTGCGCCACGGGGCAGGCGGGCCTGGACCGGAACCTGTCCACCGCCGAGATCGTGCACCAGATCGTGGACGGCATGCGGGCGCTGCGGGACGGCGAGGTCCCGGGGGGACCGGCCCGGCTCAGCAACATCGTGTTCATGGGCATGGGCGAGCCCCTCGCCAACTACAACCGCGTCGTCGGTTCCATCCGCCGCCTCACCGACCCCGAGCCCGACGGACTGGGCCTCTCCCAGCGCGGCATCACCGTCTCCACGGTCGGTCTCGTCCCGGCCATCCACCGCTTCACCGGCGAGGGCTTCAAGTGCCGCCTCGCCATCTCGCTGCACGCGCCCGACGACGAGCTGCGGGACACCCTCGTCCCCGTCAACACGCGCTGGAAGGTGCGTGAGGTGCTGGACGCCGGGTTCGAGTACGCGGCCACGTCCGGGCGCCGGCTGTCGATCGAGTACGCGCTGATCCGGGACATCAACGACCAGGCGTGGCGCGGCGACCGGCTCGGGCGGCTGCTCAAGGGCAGGCCCGTGCACGTCAACCTCATCCCGCTCAACCCGACGCCCGGCTCGAAGTGGACCGCGTCGCGGCCCGAGGACGAGAAGGCGTTCGTGGAGGCGATCGCGGCGCACGGTGTGCCGGTGACGATCCGGGACACCCGTGGTCAGGAGATCGACGGGGCGTGTGGTCAGCTCGCCGCGAGCGAGCGGTAACCTGACCGGCGTCGTACATCGTCGTACGACGTTTCATGCAGAAGTCCGTACAGAAGTTCAAACGGAAGTACATCTTCATATTCCGACAGGGGAGCGCCACAGCGCTGAGAGTGCGGCACCGGCCGCAGACCCTCCGAACCTGGCCCAGGTCATTCTGGGTAGGGAGATCGGTCACCACTCGAGCTGTTGCGCCCTGCCCGGGACCCTCGCCAGGGGTTCCGGGCGGGGCCGCGTCTTCTCCTGGTCACCCAGGAGGAATTCAGTGAGCATCACCAGGAAGGCCACCGCCCTGGCCCTCGGGCTCGGCATGGCCGGCGGTCTGGCCGCCTGCGGATCGTCGGCCGACGACGACGGCCGGGGATCCGGCGACTCCAGGACCGTGACCCTCGTCAGCCACGACTCGTGGGCCGCGTCGAAGGACGTCATCGCCGCCTTCGAGAAGAGCTCGGGCTACAAGGTCCGGGTCCTGGAGGACGGGGACGCCGGGCAGGCCGTCAACAAGGCCATCCTCACCAAGGACAACCCGCAGGGCGACGTCTTCTTCGGCGTCGACAACACGCTGCTGTCCCGGGCGCTCGACAACGGGCTGTTCCAGCCGTACGAGGCGAAGGGGTCCGACCTCGTCCTCCCCGAGTACCGGACCGACCAGGACAAGCACCGGGTCACGCCCGTCGACACCGGGGACGTCTGCGTCAACTTCGACAAGGCGTACTTCAGCGAGCACGGGCTGACGCCGCCGGACTCCTTCGACGACCTGATCAAGCCCGAGTACAAGGACCTGCTCGTCACCGAGAACGCGGGCAGTTCCTCGCCCGGGCTCGGCTTCCTCCTCGGCACCGCCGCGAAGTACGGCGACGAGGGATGGCAGGACTACTGGAAGAAGCTGAAGGCGAACGGCGTCAAGGTCGTCGACAGCTGGGAGCAGGCGTACAACGAGGAGTTCTCCGGTTCGTCCGGCGGCAAGAAGGCCAAGGGCGACCGTCCGCTCGTCGTCTCCTACGCCTCGTCCCCGCCCGCCGAGGTCATCTACGCCGACCCGCAGCCGGCCACCGCGCCGACGGGCGTCGCCACCGGCACCTGCTTCCGCCAGGTCGAGTACGCGGGTCTGCTGAGCAACGCCGGGAACCCCGAGGGCGGCAAGGCACTCCTCGACTTCCTGATCGGCAAGGAGTTCCAGGACGACATGCCGCTGAACATGTTCGTCTACCCGGTGCGGGAGGGGACGCAGATCCCCGAGGCGTTCCGGAAGTTCGGGCCGCAGGCCGAGGACCCGCAGACCATGGAACCGGCGAAGATCGCCGCCAACCGCGACCAGTGGGTCAAGTCGTGGACCTCACTCGTACTCAAGTAGCCGAGCGCCGGCGTCGCACGGGGAACGCGGCGCGGCTGGCCTTGATGGCCGGGCCCGTCGCGTTCTTCGCGGTGTTCTTCGCCTACCCCGTCGTCGCGATCGTCGCGCGCGGGCTGGAGACCGACGGATCCTGGCGGTTCGGGCGGATCGCGGATGTGCTCGCGCAGTCCGACGTCCGGCACGTGTTGTGGTTCACCACCTGGCAGGCGCTGGCCTCCACCGCGCTCACGCTGCTGATCGCCCTGCCCGGCGCGTATGTCTTCGCCCGCTTCGACTTCCCCGGCAAGCAGGTGCTGCGGGCCGTGGTCACCGTGCCGTTCGTACTGCCCACGGTCGTCGTCGGTACGGCGTTCCTGGCGCTGGTCGGGCGCGGCGGGCTGCTCGACGAGCTGTGGGGTCTGCGGCTGGACACCACCGTGTGGGCGATCCTCCTCGCGCACGTCTTCTTCAACTACGCCGTCGTCGTACGCACCGTCGGCGGTCTGTGGGCGCAGCTCGACCCGCGGCAGGAGGAGGCCGCGCGGATGCTCGGTGCGTCGCGGCCGAAAGCCTGGCGGCAGGTGACGCTGCCCGCGCTCGCGCCCGCCGTGGCCGCCGCCGCGCTGATGGTGTTCCTGTTCACCTTCACCTCCTTCGGCGTCGTCCAGATCCTCGGCGGCCCCGCCTTCTCCACCCTGGAGGTGGAGATCTACCGGCAGACCTCCCAGATCTTCGACCTGTCCACGGCCGCCGTCCTGACCTTGGTCCAGTTCGCCGCGGTGGCCGCCGTCCTCGCCGTACACGCCTGGACGGTACGGCGGCGGGAGACGGCCCTGCGGCTGGTCGACGCGGGCACGACCGCGCGCCGGCCGCGCGGGGCCGGGCAGTGGGCGCTGCTGGCCGGGGTCCTGGTCACCGTCGCCGTGCTGCTGGTGCTCCCGCTCGCCGTGCTGGTCCAGCGGTCCCTGGGCGCACCCGGCTTCGGCTACTACCGCGCGTTGACCCACGAGGACGGCGGCGCCTTCCTCGTCCCGCCGATCGAGGCGATCGGCAACTCCCTCCAGTACGCCGTCGCCGCCACCGCCATCGCCGTGGTGATCGGCGCGCTGGCCGCCGCCGCGCTCACCCGCCGCGACGCGGGCCGTTTCGTACGCGGCTTCGACGCGCTGCTGATGCTGCCGCTCGGGGTGTCCGCCGTGACGGTCGGCTTCGGGTTCCTGATCGCCCTGGACGAACCCCCGCTGGACCTGCGGTCGTCGTGGATCCTCGTGCCGCTCGCCCAGGCGCTGGTCGGCGTCCCGTTCGTCGTACGGACCATGCTGCCGGTGCTGCGGGCGGTGGACGTACGGCTGCGGGAGGCGGCGGCGGTGCTCGGGGCGTCGCCGTGGCGGGTGTGGCGGGAGGTCGACCTGCCGATGGTGCGGCGGGCGCTGCTGGTCGCGGCCGGGTTCGCCTTCGCGGTGTCGCTCGGGGAGTTCGGGGCGACCGTGTTCATCGCGCGTCCCGACAACCCGACGCTGCCGGTGGCCGTGGCACGGCTGCTGGGGCGGCCCGGGGACATGAACTACGGCCAGGCGATGGCCCTGTCGACGATTCTGATGCTGGTGTGCGCGGTGGCCCTGGTGGTGCTGGAGCGGCTGCGGACCGACCGGAGCGGGGAGTTCTAGGAATGCGGGGGTTCTCGGGATGCTGCTGAGCCTTGAGGGCGCGACGGTCCGTTTCGGCGGCCGGGCCGTGCTCGACGCCGTCGACCTGGAGGTCGCCGAGCACGAGGTGGTGTGCGTGCTCGGGCCCAGCGGCAGCGGCAAGTCGACGCTGCTGCGGGCGGTCGCCGGGCTCCAGCCGCTGGACGCGGGGCGGGTGACGCTCGACGGGCGGGACCAGTCCGGGGTGCCCGCGCACAAGCGTGGGGTCGGGCTGATGTTCCAGGACCACCAGCTGTTCCCGCAGCGGGACGTGGCCGGGAACGTCGCCTTCGGACCGCGGATGCGGGGCGCCTCCCGCACCGGACAGCGGGAGCGGGTGGCGGAGTTGCTGGAACTGGTCGGGCTGCCGGATGCCGCTCGCCGGTCCGTCGCCGCGCTCTCCGGCGGTGAGCAGCAGCGGGTGGCGCTGGCCCGCGCCCTCGCGCCACGGCCCCGCCTGCTGATGCTGGACGAGCCGCTCGGCCAGCTCGACCGCTCGCTGCGGGAGCGGCTCGTGGTGGAACTGCGCGAGCTGTTCGGCCGGCTGGGCACCACCGTGCTCGCCGTGACCCACGACCAGGGCGAGGCCTTCGCGCTCGCCGACCGGGTCGTCGTGATGCGGGACGGGCGGATCGCCCAGTCGGGGACGCCCCTCGAGGTGTGGCAGCGGCCGGCCGACGCGTTCGTGGCCCGCTTCCTCGGTTTCGACAACGTGGTGGAGGCGACCGTGGCCGGGCAGGTCGCCGGCACCCCGTGGGGCAAGGTGCCGGTCTCCGAGGACGCCTCGCAGGGAACGCGCACCCTGCTCGTGCGGCCCGCCGGGGTCCGCCTGGTGTCCGCCGACGCGGGCCTGCGCTGCACGGTCACCGCCCGCACCTTCCGCGGTACCCACGTCGCCGTCCACCTCCAGCCCGAGGACGCGCCGCGCCTGGAGGCGGCGTGCGCGCTGCGGGCGGCACCGGAGGTCGGGGAGGCGGTGGGGGTGGAGTTCGACGTGGCGGAAATCGTCGTGCTCTGATGATCGCCCACCTCGTAGGGTGACGGGCATGACGCGTCTCGCACACGACCGCTACTGCGATGAAGTCGCCCATCAGGCGGGCCGGTTCGGGTCCGTGCTGTCCTCCGGCGCCGACCTGTCCGCCACTGTTCCGACCTGCCCGGACTGGACGCTGGAGGACCTGGTGCGGCACGTCGGCCGCGCCCTGCGCTGGACGGAGCTGATCGTCCGCACCCGCGCGGAGGAGGACGTCGCGATCGACCGGGCGCCCGGGGCCGCGGGGCCCGACGTCCGCGGGGACGCGGCGGCCCTGGAGTCCTGGCTGGCCGAGTCCGCCGCGACGGTCGTCCACGCGCTGCGGGAGGCCGGGCCGGAGGGGCGGGCGTGGTCGTGGTCGGGGGACCACACCGCGGGCTTCTGGGCCCGCCGGATGACGCACGAACTCGTCGTCCACGGGGCGGACGCGGCACTCGCGGCGGGCCGCTCGTTCGAGCCCGTCGCGGCCGACGTGGCGGCGGACGCGATCGACGAGTGGCTGGACATCGTGCGGTTCGTACAGCGGGTTCTGCCGGACGGTCCGGCGAGGGCGTTGCGGGCCCCGGGCCGGAGCATCCACCTGCACGCCACCGACACCGGTGCCGACCTCGACGCCGAATGGTTCATCGAGCTTCCCGCGGACGGCGTCACCTGGCGCCGTGGTCACGAGAAGGCCACCGTGGCGCTGCGGGGGCCCCTCACGGACGTGCTGCTGGCCTTCTACCGCCGGCTCCCGGTGGACGCCCCCGGACTCCAGGTGCTCGGCGACCGCGAGCTGCTGGAACTCTGGCTGGAGAAGGCGAGGTTCGCCTGATGTGACGCGACGGTGGCCCGCCCCCGGCCGGGGACGGCCACCGTCGCGTACCGGTGCGCGGGGCGTCAGCGGTTGCTGTTCGCCCCACGGCGGCGCAGGCCGAAGAAGACCGCGCCGCCACCGACGGCGACCAGGGCCGCCGCGATGCCGACGATCACGCCGGTGTTGGAGTTGGCGCCGGTCTCGGCGAGGTTGGACTCCCCGGCCGCCGGGGACGGGGCGTTGCTCGGCACGGCCGCCGGTGCGGTGCTCTCGCTCTTCGCCGGTTCCGGGGCCGACGTGGACGGTGCCGGGGCCGGCGTCTCCGTCTCCTCGGCCGGGGTGGAGGAGCTCTCCGACGGGGTCGGGGACGGTGTGTCCTCCGTCTTGCAGGGGGTCGACGGGGTCACGAGGTTCGGCTTGATGTCCTCGTCGACGTACTGTTCGGCCCTGACGTGGATGCGGTACTCGGCGTTCGGCTTCCAGTCCGCGGCGAACGTGATGGTGCTGCCTTCGCGCGAACCCCTGACCACCTGCTCACCGATCTTCTCGGCGTCTGAGCCCTTGTTCTGCAGGTAGACGGTGACGGTGGCCGGGATGCCGGCGGGGTCCACGTCGGTGACGGTGATGACACCCTTGTCGCCCTCGCACTTGGCGGCGGCGGAGAACTCGCTGATGTCGCAGGCGAGGGCGTTGCCGGCGGCGCCGACCGCCAGGGCCACCGAGGCGGAGGCGACGCCGAGGGCGCGAACGCTACGGCGTGAGGCCGTGCGACTGATGAGGGACAGGACTGCCACGTTTGTCCTTACGGGAGCGCTGATGCGGGGGGTGAAGTGGGTGCTGACGCGTGATGACGCGGCGTCGGCACACCCACGAGCCTCACTGGTTTATAAGTGGTTCATAAGCAGTGTCAACGCATAGGCCCGTCAAGGGTGTTGGCTTTGCCGTCTCATTAACCGCCGAGACGTTTCGGTGCCCTGGAAGCCTTCCCGGTCCGCCACCGGTGGCCCACCCGCAGGCAGGCCCGCGGGTGGATCAGCCCTGGACCGCCGCCGGGTCCATCCACACGACCTCGAAGGTGTGGCCGTCCAGGTCGTCGAAGGCGCGGCCGTACATGAAACCGAGGTCCTGGGTCTCGCCGGAGACCGAGCCGCCGGCCGCGACCGCCTTCTCCACCAGCTCGTCGACCTTCTCGCGGCTCTCGGCGCTCAGTGCGATCAGCACCTCGCTGGACTTCGTCGAGTCCACGATCTCCTTCTTCGTGAACTCGCGGTACTTCTGCGGAGTGTGCACCATCACGACGATGGTCTCGCTGAGCGGGATCGAAGCGGTGGTGTCGTCGCTGAACTGGGCGTTGATCTCGTAACCGAGCTCGGTGAAGAACTTCCTCGAGGCGTCGAGGTCGTTGGTGGCCAGGTTCACGAAGATCATCTGCTGGTACATGGGGGCCTCTCCCGTCGGTGTACTGCTGTGGTCATGCCGTTCGAAGGGTTAGACGCCAAGGGCACCCGGAACTCATCGCCGGTTCGCGGATTTCCTGGAACTTTCTCCGGGGTCCGTACGGGAGTCCGTACCGGGGTGCGTGCGGGGGCCGGTACAGCGCCGGTACAGGGCCGGTACGGGGGTCAGCGGGCCAGCGGCAGCGACGCCAGCTCCGCGACGATCAGGGTCAGCGGGCCGAAAAGGGCGAACAGGGCGGCGGCGCGTACGGCGGCGGCGGCGCGCAGCGTCGCCGGGGGCGCGCCCAGCCGCAGCAGGGCGTCCGTGGTCTCGGCGCGGGCGTGTTTGGCCTCGACGGCCGCGGTGAGGAGGGTGGCCACCGTGCAGCCGGCCACGAGGAGGGCGCCGAAGACGCTCAGCGGGCCGAGGACCGGCCCGCCGGTGTCGTACAGCGTGGCGGCGACGTAGACGGCGGAGGCCACGGCGCAGACGACGCCGAGGGGGCGGCCGATGCGGTTCGACTCGTCCATGAGGACACGGCCGGCCAGGAGGCGCAGGGCGCCGGGCCGGGCCGCCTGCAGCAGGCGGCCGCACAGGTGGGTGAGGCCGGGGCCGGCCAGGGCGAGGCCCAGCGCGGTGACGGCCCAGCCGATGAGGACGCCGGCGGAGGGGGCGGTGTCGGGGGTGGTGGCTGTGCCGCCGGCGTAGGTCTCGACGGCGAGGCCGAGGGTGAGCACGGCGATGCCCCAGGGGAGGGCGGTGGTGTTCTGGAGGCCGGTCGCGGTCGCGGGGCCGGGCGCGGTGTCGGTCGCGGCGGTGGGTGCGGTGTCGGGGGAGGCGTCGGTCGTGGAGCCGGGGCCGGTGTCGGTCGTGGGGCCGGGGGCGGTGTCGGTCGTGGGGACGGGTGCGGCGTCCGGCGCCGGCCGGGGTGTGTCTGTCGTGGCTGGGGGGAGGGTGGCACCGGCCCGCGTCGGCAGGAGGCCGCCTCCCGGCGGGACGGGTGCGGCCCCAGCGGGACGACTGTCCGCGGGCCGGACGGGCCGAGCGGGTCCGCCTGCCGCCGGGGCCGCGGCCCAGCGGGCACCGAAGCGGCCGTACGCCCCGAAGGTCTCGCGGGCCGTGCCCCAGCCGTACGCGCCGAAGCGGCCGTAGCCGCGTGAGCCGGCGGGCGGGGCGGAACGGGGATCGCGGGGGCGCAGCGTCACCGCGACCGCCGCCGACGCCGCGGCCGGTGCCAGGGTCAGCAGGGTCAGTGCCGCCGGGCCGGGGAGGCGGTGGCCGACGGCGAGGGAGTCGGCCGTGACGCCGCCGAAGGGCAGGCCGGCCAGGTCGCCGCGCAGATGGAGGAAGACGAGCAGGGCCACCACCGAGCCGAGCGTGCCGGACAGGGCCGTGGTCGTCACCGAGACGGCCATCAGCCGGCCGGGACCCAGACCGATCGCCGACAGCCCCGGGCGGGGCCGGGCACCGGGATCGGTGCGGGCCACGGCGACGGCGAGGTACACCGTGGCGGCGAGGGGCGCCGCGCACCAGGCCAGGCGGAGGGCGGAGGCGCCGGGTGCGTCCGGGTGGGTCATCGCGTGGCCGAGGGCGCACAGCAGCAGGAAGCCCGTGCCCGCCGAGGCCACCGCGACCAGCAGGCGGCGCAGTTGGACGGCGAGGTGGGCGGCGCGGGTCAGGCGGAGAGCGAGCACGCCGCCCGGCCTTCCGTTCCGGAGGCCCCGGTGGCCTCGGTGGCCACCGCGGTCTCGGCGACCGGGGGGAGGTGCAGGGTCCGCACCCGCCGTCCGTCCAGCAGCGCCACCGTGCGGTCCGCGAGGGCGGCGGTCCGCGCGTCGTGCGTGGCGAGGAGGACGGTGATGCCGTGCGAGCGGGCCGCGGTGGTGAGGGTCCGCAGGACGCGGGCGCGGTCGGCCCGGTGCAGGGGGGCCGTCGGCTCGTCGGCGAAGAGGACCGCGGGGGCGGCGGCGAGCGCGCGGGCGATGCAGACGTGCTGCCGCTCGGCCTGCTGGAGTTCGGCCGGGCGCAGGCGGGCCTTGTCGCCGACGTCGAGGCGTTCCAGCCATTCCAGGGCGGCGGTCTTGGCCCGGCGCCGGCCGGTGCCGCACAGCATGAGGGGGAGGGCGGCGTTCTCCCAGGCGTTGAGTTCCGGGACGAGCACGGGGGCAGGGTCGATCCAGCAGAAGCGGTCGCGGCGCAGTCGCTCGCGGCGGAGCGGGCCCATGGTGTGCACCGGCACGCCGTCGAACCACACCTCGCCGTCCTGCGGCCGGGCCAGCCCGGCCAGACACCGCAGCAGCGTGGTCTTGCCGCTGCCGCGCGGGCCGCTCACGGCGACGATCTCGCCCTCGCGGACACCGAGCGACACGCCTTGCAGCGCGGGGGAGCCGTCGTGGTGCTGGAAGTGCAGGGCGCGGGCGCAGAGCACGTCGTGGTCCGGCGGGGCCTCCATGGGCGTACACCTCGGTTCTGATCAGAAGTACCGTGCTGATTGCCTCGTACGGGGGAACGAAGGTGAGGACCGGAGAGCACGGGCCTGGTCGCGCGGAGAGTCCGCTGTGGACAGCGCGTCGCGAGAACCGAGCACGTGCTACCACCTCCCTGGCGGTTGTGCCGACCCGGGCTGGCCTCGACCCGGCTGGTGCTGATCGCCTGGGACTCGGCCGTTCGCCGGGCGACGGGGCGGTGTGAGCCGGAGATCCCTGTCGTCCAGCGAGGGGGAGGAGTCCAAGGGCACGCTAGGCAGTCCCCGCGGGGAGGCCGGACAGCACGCGGCCCCGGGCCGCCGTGTCTCACTCGAACGGGCGGTACCGGGGCCGGTGATGATCAGCCAGAAGGATGATCGGAGCGGGCCTGGATCAGAGCTTCGTCCACGCCTCCGTCAGCGTGGCGCGCAGGATCTGCTCGATCTCGTCGAAGGTCTCCTGGTTGGAGATCAGCGGCGGGGCGAGCTGGATGACCGGGTCGCCGCGGTCGTCGGCACGGCAGTACAGGCCGTTCTCGAAGAGCTTCTTGGAGAGGAAGCCGTACAGGACGCGCTCGGTCTCCTCGTCGTTGAAGGACTCCTTGGTGGCCTTGTCCTTGACCAGCTCGATGCCGTAGAAGAAGCCGTTGCCGCGGACGTCGCCGACGATCGGCAGGTCGTGCAGCTTCTCCAGGGTCGCGCGGAACGCGCCCTCGTTGTCGAGTACGTGCTGGTTGAGGCCCTCGCGCTCGAACAGGTCGAGGTTGGCGAGGCCGACCGCGGCGGAGACCGGGTGACCGCCGAAGGTGTAGCCGTGCAGGAAGGTGTTGTCGCCCTTGTAGAACGGCTCGGCCAGGCGGTCGGAGATGACGCACGCGCCGATCGGGGAGTAGCCCGAGGTCATGCCCTTGGCGCAGGTGATCATGTCCGGGACGTAGCCGAACTTGTCGCAGGCGAACGTCGTGCCCAGGCGGCCGAAGGCGCAGATGACCTCGTCCGACACGAGCAGCACGTCGTACTGGTCGCAGATCTCGCGCACCCGCTGGAAGTAGCCGGGCGGGGGCGGGAAGCAGCCGCCGGCGTTCTGCACGGGCTCCAGGAAGACGGCCGCGACCGTGTCCGGGCCCTCGAACAGGATCTGCTGCTCGATCTGGTCGGCGGCCCAGCGGCCGAAGGCCTCCGGGTCGTCGCCGAAGAGCGGGGCGCGGTAGATGTTGGTGTTCGGCACCTTGTGCGCGCCCGGCACGAGCGGCTCGAACGGCGCCTTCAGGGCGGGCAGGCCGGTGATGGACAGGGCGCCCTGCGGGGTGCCGTGGTAGGCGACCGCGCGCGATATGACCTTGTACTTGGTCGGCTTGCCGGTCAGCTTGAAGTACTGCTTGGCGAGCTTCCAGGCGGTCTCGACCGCCTCTCCGCCACCGGTGGTGAAGAAGACCTTGTTGAGGTCCCCGGGGGCCTCGTTCGCCAGGCGCTCGGCCAGCTCGACGGCCTTGGGGTGGGCGTAGGACCACACCGGGAAGAAGGCGAGCTCCTGCGCCTGCTTGGCCGCGGCCTCCGCCAGCTCCGTGCGGCCGTGTCCGGCCTGGACCACGAACAGGCCGGCGAGACCGTCGAGGTAGCGCTTGCCCTTGTCGTCGTAGATGTGGGTGCCCTCACCGCGGACGATGGTGGGGACGGGGGCGTTCTCGTACGACGACATGCGGGTGAAGTGCATCCACAGGTGGTCGTAGGCGGTCCTGCTGAGGTCCTTGGGGCTGTCGGTGCTCACGATTATCGGGTTCCCCACATATAGGTCTGCTTCTTGAGCTTGAGGTAGACGAAGCTCTCGGTGGAGCGCACTCCGGGGACGGCCCGGATGCGTTTGTTGATGACGTCCAGAAGGTGGTCGTCGTCCTCGCAGACGACCTCCACCATCAGGTCGAAGGAGCCCGCGGTCATCACCACGTACTCGCACTCGGACATGGCCGTCACCGCGTCGGCGACGGACTCCACGTCGCCCTCGACACGGACGCCGACCATCGCCTGCCGGCGGAAGCCCACGGTGAGCGGGTCCGTGACGGCGACGATCTGCATCACGCCCTGGTCGAGCAGTTTCTGGACGCGCTGGCGCACGGCCGCCTCCGACAGGCCCACGGCCTTGCCGATGGCGGCGTACGGCCGGCGGCCGTCCTCCTGGAGCTGCTCGATGATGGCGAGTGAGACGGCGTCCAACTGGGGACCGCCGTTCCTGGACTCGCGGGAGTCCTTCTGGTCTGCGCTTCGACTGGCCACGGCTTCACTGTGCACGACGTATCGACAGTTTCGCAAGGTCGGATCGATGAAATTCGTTGTCTGGGTCGCAAACTGCTGCGGATTTCGCAACCCAGCGGCGACCGGGGGTGTTGAAAACGTGGGGTCTGCGTCTAGGGTGGGTGTCTCAGTGTTTGGACACGAGCGACGTCAGCGAGGTCCGAACCCGAGAGACCCGAAGTAGACACCGAACTTGGAGGGCCGGCAGTGAGCACCGAGCTGCGTCGTCTGCGCAACTACATCGACGGTGAGTTCCGGGACGCCGCCGACGGACGGACCACGGAGGTGGTCAACCCCGCCACGGGCGAGGCCTATGCGACGGCCCCCCTGTCCGGGCAGGCGGACGTGGACGCCGCCATGGCCGCCGCCGCCGCGGCCTTCCCGGCCTGGCGCGACAGCACCCCGGCCGAGCGGCAGAAGGCCCTGCTGAAGATCGCGGACGCGTTCGAGGAGCGCGCCGAGGAGCTCATCGCGGCCGAGGTGGAGAACACGGGCAAGCCCATCGGGCTGACCCGCTCCGAGGAGATCCCGCCGATGGTCGACCAGATCCGCTTCTTCGCGGGCGCGGCGCGGATGCTGGAGGGGCGGGCCGCCGGTGAGTACATGGAGGGCCTGACCTCCATGATCCGCCGCGAGCCGATCGGGGTCTGCGCGCAGGTCGCGCCGTGGAACTACCCGATGATGATGGCCGTGTGGAAGTTCGCCCCGGCGCTCGCCGCGGGCAACACGGTCGTCCTGAAGCCCTCGGACACCACCCCCGCGTCCACGGCCCTGATGGCCGACATCATCGGCTCGATCGTGCCCAAGGGCGTCTTCAACGTCGTCTGCGGCGACCGTGACACCGGCCGCCTGATGGTCGAGCACGAGACCCCGGCGATGGCCTCCATCACCGGCTCGGTGCGGGCCGGCATGTCGGTCGCCGAGTCGGCGTCGAAGGACCTCAAGCGGGTCCACCTGGAGCTGGGCGGCAAGGCCCCGGTCGTCGTCTTCGAGGACACCGACATCCCCAAGGCCGTCGCGGGCATCTCGGAGGCGGGTTACTTCAACGCCGGCCAGGACTGCACCGCGGCCACCCGCGTGCTGGTCCACGAGTCGGTCCACGACGAGTTCGTGAGCGCGCTCGCGAAGGCCGCGTCCGAGATCAAGACCGGTCAGCCGGACGACGAGGACGTCATGTACGGCCCGCTCAACAACCCGAACCAGCTCAAGCAGGTCACCGGGTTCATCGAGCGGCTCCCCGCCCACGCCAAGGTCGAGGCGGGCGGCCACCAGGTCGGCGACAAGGGCTACTTCTACGCCCCGACCGTCGTCTCCGGCCTCAAGCAGGACGACGAGATCATCCAGAACGAGGTCTTCGGCCCCGTCATCACCGTCCAGTCCTTCCGCGACGAGGACCAGGCGGTCGAGTGGGCCAACGGCGTCGATTACGCGCTGGCCTCCTCGGTGTGGACCAAGGACCACGGCCGCGCCATGCGGATGTCCAAGCGGCTGGACTTCGGCTGCGTGTGGATCAACACCCACATCCCGCTGGTCGCCGAGATGCCGCACGGCGGCTTCAAGAAGTCCGGCTACGGCAAGGACCTGTCGGGTTACGGCTTCGAGGACTACACCCGGATCAAGCACGTGATGACGTCGCTGGACGGCTGACGCCCCGGCTCGTGCGCGGCCCCGGACGGGAACCCCTGTCCGGGGCCGCACCGTGTGGACCGGGAACCCCTGTCCGGGGCCGCACCGCGTGGACCGGGAACCCGTGCCGGTCGACAGGGTGTCGGGCCTGGACGGACCCGCTCGACGCGGCGTCGGTTGTCCGGGCGAACGCGGGCGCGGGATCCTTCGTGCCATGCCCCTGCCCCCGAAGACGCCCTCGCTCTCCCGCCGTACCCTGCTGCGCGGCCTGGGCGGCTCCGCCGCGCTCGGCGCACTGGCCGGCTGCGGCGTACCGGCCGCCTACGTCGCACCGGACGACCGCGCAGCCACCGACCGGTCCGCCACCGAGAGGCGGCTGACCTGGGCGAACTGGCCGCTGTACATCGACACCGACGACGAGCGTCCGGGCCGGCGGCCCACGCTGGAGGCGTTCGAGAACGAGACGGGCATCTCCGTCGAGTACATCGAGGAGATCAACGACAACGACGAGTTCTTCGGCAAGATCAGCCCGTCCCTGATGAACCACCAGCCCACCGACCGCGACCTGATCGTCATCAGCGACTGGATGTGCGGGCGGTTCGTCCGGCTCGGCTGGGTCCAGGAGATGGACCGCTCCCGCCGGCCGAACGTCACCGAGTACCTGGACCCGCTGCTGCGTTCGCCCGCCTTCGACCCGGGCCGGAGGTTCACCGTGCCCTGGCAGTCCGGCATCACCGGCATCGCGTACAACCGCCGCAGGCTCGGCCGGGAGATCCGGCACGTGTCCGACCTGTGGGCGGACGACCTCAAGGGCCGGGTGACCCTGCTCTCCGGCATGGACGAGGCGTTCGCGCTGCTGATGCAGGGCGACGGCGTCGACATCACCGACTGGACGGCGGACGACTTCCACACGATGTGCGACCGGGTGGAGGAGCAGGTGGGCAAGGGCCAGATCCGCCGCTTCACCGGCAACGACTACATCAAGGACCTCGCCGGCGGCGACGTGCTGGCCTGCCAGGCCTACTCCGGTGACGTGATCCAGCTCCAGGCGGACGACCCGGACATCGAGTTCGTCGTACCCGAGGAGGGTGCCGAGCTGTGGTCGGAGTCCCTGATGATCCCCAACCTGGCCCGCCACAAGGCCAACGCCGAGCGGCTGATCGACTACTACTACCAGCCGGAGGTCGCCGCCGAGCTGGCCGCGTGGGTCAACTACGTCTGCCCCGTCCCCGCCGCCCAGGACGTGCTCGCCTCCTCCGACGACGAGGAGACCGCCGCCCTGGCCGAGGCCCCGCTGATCTTCCCGGACTCGGCGATGCGCGAGCGGCTGGCGATCGCGCGGGACATCGGGGCGGGGGAGCGGTCGGAGTTCGCGAAGCGGTGGAACGGGATCGTCGGTGCGTAGCAGACTGACCGGTGTGATGAATTCACCGGGTGATGAAGAGGTCGGCGCGGCGGTCACGATCGGGCTGCTGGCCGCCTGGGCGCTGCACGACGCCGAGGAACTGGCGACCGTGCCGGGCTGGTGGCGGCGTGAGCTGCCCGCCCTGCGCGAGCGGTTCCCCACCGTGCCGGAGGCCGTGTGGCGGCGGGCCGGGTCGGTCGACGGGCGGGAGTTCGCACTGGCGGTCGGGGCGATGGCCGCGGTCGTGGCCGCCGCGTCCGCCGCGGGCCGGCTCACCGGCGGCCGGTCGGCCGCGTACCAGGCGGCGCTGAACGCCTTCGGTCTGCACGGCCTGGTCCACCTGGCCCAGGCGGCACTGGTGCGCGGCTACACGCCCGGGTCCGCGACCTCGCCCCTCGTCGTCGTGCCGTTCACGCTCTGGGCCCGCCACCGGCTGCGCCGCGCCGGTGTCCTGCGCGCCACGCGCCCGCGCGACCTCGCCGTGGGGCTCGGCTTCGCGGGCGCGGCGACGGTCGGGGCGCACGCGGTGGCGCGGCGGCTGACGGGGGCTACTTCAGCGCGGCCGAGGTGATCGTGTCGAGGACCGGGTTCCGTTCCGCGCTCTTGGCGTCCGTGGCGTTGACCGAGTAGACGAGGGTGCGGCTCAGGTCGCGGGTGCCGCCGATGGCCGCGCTGTATCCGTAGCGGGACCCCGACTTGCCCCAGAAGACCTCGCCGTCGACCTCCTGGTACTCCAGCCCCGCGCTGCGCTGCGCGCCCGGAACGCCCGCCGGGGGCGTGAACATCTCCTCCAGCTCCGGCTGCGGCACGATCTTCCCCCGGAACAGCTTGGTGAGCAGCTTCTCCAGGTCGGCGGTGGTGGAGATCATGTCGCCGGCCGCCCAGCGGTCCGCCTGGTTCCACTCGGTCACGTCGAGGAGCTTCGTCGTGCCGTCCGGCTGGGCCACCGCCTGGTAGCCCCGGTTGTGCGGGCCCCGGATCCGGGGGTCCGTGCCCGGGAAGTACGTGTGGTGCATGCCGGCCGGGCGCAGGACCAGGCGCGTGGCCGCGGAGGCGTACGAGTGTCCCGTGACCTTCTCGATCAGCAGGCCGAGGATCGTGTAGTTGATGTTCAGGTACTGCTGCCGCGTCCCCGGGGTGAAGTCCTCCGGTCCCTTGGCGATCGCCGACGCCGCGACCCGCCGCGGGGTGAGGGCTTCAAAGCGGTGTGCGTACGCCTCCGCGAAGTCGTCGCCGAGACCGTCGCCCGGCTTGATGCCGCTGGTGTGGTTCAGCAGTTGGCGTACGCTGATCGGCTGCTCGAACTCGGGTGTGAACAGGTCGGGAAGGTAGCCCTGCACCGGCGCGTCCAGGTCGATCTCGTCCTGCGCCGCGAGCCGCAGGACGGTGGCGGCGGTGACGACCTTGGTGATCGAACCGGCCCGGAAGCGGGCGTCGGGGCGGGCCGGCCGGTCACCGGCCAGGTCGCGCACGCCCGCGCTGCCCTGCCAGTCGCCGTCGCGGGTGCCGACCCGCACGAGGGCGGCGGTGGCGTGCTGGTTCGGGAGCCCGGCGAGGGCGGCGCGTAGCGCTGCCTCGTTCGGCCCGTCCTGGACGGCGGATCTGGATGCCGTGGCGGGCGGCGCGGCGAACGCCGGGGCCGCCAACGGGCCGGCGGCCAGGGCGAGGACCACGGAGGCGGCGAGGACGGAGTGGGTGCGGGCACGCATCGACTGCTCCAGGGGTGAGGGCGGTTGCGGCGGAAGGATCGTTGATCATCCTTGTGCGCCGCGCCCCCTGGCGGATCGTCGGTGAGCAGGGTGCCCGACCCGTAGCCGGACTCGGGGAACTCCCCTACGAGAAACGGCAGTTGTTCGGGTCATCCCTTACGGGGCCGGGCGGCTCCGCTGCCGTCGCGCAGCGCGCACAGTGTGTCGATGCGGTTGGTGGTGATCGAGTCGACGCCCAGCGCGATCAGCCGGCGCATGGAGCGCCGGGTGTCCGGGGTCCACACCGACAGCAGGCAGCCGTGGCCGTGGACCCGCTCGGCCAAGGCCTGGTTCACCAGCCCGAACCGGTAGTTGAGCCACTTCGGCCGCACCGCCGCCAGCAGCGCGGGCCGGGGCGGTGCCCCCGTCGTCCAGGTCATCGCGATCTCGGCGGCGGGATCGGCGGCGCGCACGGCGAGCATGGCCGCGGCGCCGGCCGTGTAGTACACGCGGTCCTGGGCCCCGCACTCGCGGACCACGTCCACGATGCGCCGGACCGCCCGCTCGCCCGGCCCGCCCGGCAGGTCGAGCATCAGCCGGCTGCCGTCGGTCGCGGCCAGCGCCTCCGCGAGCGTCGGCACCCGGCCGTCCGTCAGCCCGCGCACCTCCTCCGCCGACAGGGAGCGCAGCGGCCGGTCGTGCTGCCACAGGCGTTTCAGCGTCTCGTCGTGCAGCAGCACGGGCACACCGTCGCGGGTGAGGCGTACGTCGGTCTCGACCGCGTCCGCGCCGCGGCCGAGGGCGGAGCGCAGCGACTCGATCGTGTTCTCGCGGTACCGGTACGGGTCGCCGCGGTGGGCCACGGCGGTCACGTCGCGTGAGGCGTCCATGATGGCGTCCCGTCTCAGGAGGAGAGCCAGGCGGCGGTGTACGTGTCGATCTCGTCCCTGATCCTCGCCTTGCCGGGCACGTCGAGGAAGGACGCCTCGACCGCGTTCTTCGCCAGGTCGGCGAGTCCCCGCTCGTCGAGGTCGAGGAGCCGGGCGGCGACCGCGTACTCGTTGTTGAGGTCGGTGCCGAACATCGGCGGGTCGTCGGAGTTGACGGTCACCAGGACGCCGGCGCGCGTGAACTCCTTGATGGGGTGCTCGTCCAGGGTGCGCACCGCGCGGGTGGCGATGTTCGAGGTCGGGCACACCTCCAGCGGGATGCGCCGCTCGGCGAGGTGCGCCAGCAGCTTCGGGTCCTGGGCGGAGCTGGTGCCGTGCCCGACGCGTTCGGCGCGCAGGTCGGTGAGGGCGTCCCACACCGTCTGCGGGCCGGTGGTCTCGCCGGCGTGCGGCACCGAGTGCAGTCCGGCGGCGATCGCCCGGTCGAAGTACGGCTTGAACTGGGGCCGCGGCACCCCGATCTCGGGGCCGCCGAGCCCGAAGGAGACCAGGCCCTCGGGGCGCAGCCGGTCGTCGGTGGCGAGCCGCGTCGTCTCCTCGGCGGACTCCAGGCCGGCTTCGCCGGGGATGTCGAAGCACCAGCGCAGTACGGTCCCGAACTCGGCCTCGGCCGCCTTGCGGGCGTCCTCGATCGCGTCCATGAAGGCGCCTTCGTCGATGCCGCGCCGGGTGGAGGAGAACGGGGTGATGGTCAGCTCGGCGTAGCGCACCTGCTGCCGGGCCATGTCCCGGGCCACCTCGTACGTCAGCAGCCGTACGTCCTCCGGGGTGCGGATCAGGTCGACGACGGACAGGTACACGTCGATGAAGTGCGCGAAGTCCGTGAACTGGAAGTAGTCGACCAGGGCCTCGGGGTCGGTGGGGACCTTGGAGTCGGGGTGGCGCGCGGCCAGTTCCGAGACGATGCGCGGGGAGGCGGAGCCGACGTGGTGGACGTGCAGTTCGGCCTTGGGCAGACCGGCGATGAAGGCGTGCAGATCGCGCGGGACGTCGGGGTCGACGAGGTGCTCGGTCATGGGTTCCTCCCCGGAACGGGCGCCCCGGGCCGGCGCGGGCCGGCGGGACGCGGGTGATCGGCTGATCGGTGGGTCGGGGATCATCGTAGGCCGGTCTCACGCCGGACGGCCCGGGACCGTAGCATGACGGGCACGATCGACCCAGGGGGACAACAGCATGTCGGACGCAGCGCAGCCGGGTGAGGGTTCCGCCGGTGCTCACAATCCATGGGCGGCCCCCGAGGACAGGCCGTCGCCGGCCAAGGGCCACGCCGTCCCGGGGCAGCCGCAGGAGCCGGTCCGGCCACCCGCCGGAGCCGGGCCGTTCGGGCAGCCGCAACCGCCGTCCGTGCACGACCAGGCGACGGTCACGGGGATGCCGACCGGCGGCATGGCGATGCCTGCCGCCGGGTTCGCCGCTCCCGCGGACAGGGTGCCGCCTCCGCCGATCGCGCCCGGCGGTCCGGGTGTCCCGGGCGCCCCGGGCGGGTACGGCTATCCCGGTTACCCCCAGGGGTACGGCTGGCCCGGTGCTCCGATGCCTCCGCAGAACGGCATGGGCACCGCGGCGATGGTGCTGGGCATCCTCGCCTGCACCCTGTTCTGCCTGTACGGCGTGGTCTCCCTGGTGCTCGGTGTCCTCGCCGTGGTCTTCGGGGTCAAGGGACGCCGGAGGGCCGAGCGCGGCGAGGCCAACAACCACGGTCAGGCGCAGGCCGGTTTCGTCATGGGCATCGTCGGGATCGTCCTCGGGATCGTCGTGATCGCTCTGATCGCCGTCGGGATCACCGCCGCGATCAACGACGAGTCGGAGTACGACGACCCCTACTACGGCGCCGGCCGCCCGGCGGCGACAGCTGCGCCGGCGCACGATTCGGCCGCGCTGTGGCAACTGTGACGCCGCTGCCGCTGCCGCTGCCGCTGCCGCTGCCGTCGGCCGGTTCGCCGGACTCCGCGAGCGTCGTCAGCGTCGGCTGACCTTCGCGGGCTCCGTGCGCCCTCCGCCCTTCGAGGGCTTCGAGCGCTGCCCGACCTTCGGAAGGCTCCGAGCGCCCTGTGAACGTCGAGGCCCCATGAGCGCCCGCCGAGCTGGCAAGGGTCAGCGGGCCCGTGAGCCGTTGGAGGTCAGCGAGCCGCTGAGCCGACGAGGGTCAGCGGGCCGGAGCGCCGGACGAAGGGGGCGGCCCCGGGGACGCCCTCGGGTCGCTCTCCCGCAGCAGCCCCCGTGCCGCCATCAGCGCGAACCCCAGCAGATTCGGCCCCCGCCACCGCTCCGGGTCCGTCGCCGCCTCGTCGTCGGCGGCCAGGCCGATGCCCCACACCCGGTCCACGGGACTCGCCTCCACCAGCACCCTCTCGCCCGTGTTCAGCAGGAACGCGCGCAGCGCCGGGTCCGAGGCGAACTTGTGGACGCTGCCCTCGACGACGATCCGGAACCGCTCCCGCTCCCACACCGCCTCGTCGAAGCCGCGCACCAGCCGCCCCGCCTTCTTGGCCACGGCGGGATGATCAGCCGCCAGCACCCGCCGCTCGGCCTCCGCGTCCTCGAAGAGCCGGGCCTTGGCCGCCATCATCCAGTGCTCCGCCGTCGCGTACCCCACCCCGGACACGGTGAACGGCGACGGCCACCACTGGCTCAGACAGCTCGGCCCGATCCGGCCGTCCGGAAGCGGCCGGTGCCCCCAGAAGCACAGGTACGTGATCCTGGCGCCCGCACGGACCCGCTCGCGCAGCGCTTCCCTGCTGCCGATCGGCTCCGGCGCCCCCGTGATCCTCTCCATGCACGCGAGTCTGGCACGCGCCACTGACACTCCGTCCGTCCTTTTCCGTGGCGACTCGACACCTGGTCGACAGATTCCGTCGCGTAACCAAATGGCAACAACGGAATCACTTGTTGGAGGTCTGGTGCTCTGTCAGGATCGGCACTCACATCGAGCCTGAGCCACGCCGGCCCCCGTCACGGGGAGACCGAGGAGAGCCGACATGCACAGCCCGGACCACGCCACCGCGGACCGATTCCCGGCCCAGGACCGCTTCTCGGAGGGGGCCCAGTACATCGCGGGCCGTCTGACGAAGGGTACTTCCGGACGCGCGCACACGGTCGTCGACCCGGCGACCGGCGAGGACGTCCTCACCTACGAGCTCGCCGGTCCCGACGACGTCGACGCGGCCGTCGCCGCCGCGCGCGAGGCGTTCCCCGGCTGGGCCGGCGCCACCCCGGGGGAGCGTTCCGACGCCCTGCACCGGTTCGCCGCCGTCCTCGCCGACCGCGCCGAGGACTTCGCCCGTGCGGAGTCCCTGCAGTGCGGGAAGCCGCTGAAGCTGACCCGTGAGTTCGACGTGCCGGGCACGGTCGACAACGCGTCCTTCTTCGCGGGTGCCGCCCGGCAGTTGCAGGGCCAGTCGGCGGGGGAGTACTCCGGCGACCACACCTCGTACGTGCGCCGCGAGCCGATCGGCGTCGTCGGGTCGATCGCGCCCTGGAACTACCCCCTCCAGATGGCCGCCTGGAAGATCCTGCCGGCGATCGCCGCGGGCAACACCATCGTGCTGAAGCCCGCCGAGATCACGCCGTTGACCTCCCTGATGTTCGCCCAGGCGGCGACCGCGGCCGGCATCCCCGACGGCGTGATCAACATCGTCAGCGGGACCGGACGGGAGGCCGGCGAGCACCTCGTCGGCCACCCGGACGTCGCCATGACCTCCTTCACCGGCTCCACCGCCGTCGGCAAGCGCGTCGCCGAGGTCGCCACGGCCACCGTCAAGCGCCTCCACCTGGAACTCGGCGGCAAGGCGCCCTTCCTCGTCTTCGACGACGCCGACCTCGACGCCGCCGTCAACGGAGCCGTCGCGGGCGCCCTCATCAACACCGGCCAGGACTGCACGGCCGCCACGCGCGCGTACGTACAGCGGCCCCTCTACGAGGCGTTCGTCGAGAGGACCGCCGCCCTCATGGACACCGTCCGCGTCGGCGACCCCTTCGCCCCCGGCACCGACCTCGGACCACTGGTCAGCCACGTCCAGCGGGACCGCGTCGCCGGCTTCGTCGACCGGGCCCGCTCCTACGCGCGCGTGGTGTGCGGCGGCGAGGCACCGCAGGGCGATCTGAAGGACGGCGCCTACTACCGGCCCACCCTCATCGCCGACGCCGCGCAGGACAGCGAGGCCGTCCAGTCCGAGATCTTCGGGCCGGTCCTGGTCGTCCTGCCCTTCGACACCGACGACGAGGGCATCCGGCTGGCCAACGACACGCCGTACGGGCTCGCCGCCTCCGCCTGGAGCCGGGACGTGTACCGGGCGAACCGCGCCACCCGCGAGATCAAGGCGGGCTGCGTGTGGATCAACGACCACATTCCGATCATCAGCGAGATGCCGCACGGCGGATACCAGGCGTCCGGCTTCGGCAAGGACATGTCCGCCTACTCCTTCGAGGAGTACACGCAGGTCAAGCACGTCATGTTCGACAACACCGCGGTGGCGGCCAAGGACTGGCACCGCACCGTCTTCGGGGACCGATAGTCACGACGAGAGGCCGCCGACCACGGCCGACCCACCCGAAAGGGCAACCACGCGCATGGAGCAGTACGAGCCCGACCGCCTGTCCCCGGCCCGAGTGGCCGCCATGCGGCGCAGTTTCACCAGCGGCAGGGCCGCCCTCACCCGCCGCTCACTGCTGCGCGCCTCCGCGGGCGGCGCGCTCGCGGTCGGCGGACTCGGCACGCTGAGCGCCTGCGGCATCCCGCCGGCCGGCAAGACCGAGGGCGGGGTGTCGTCCGACGACCGGTCCAAGGAGGAGAAGGCAGTCGACTTCTCCAACTGGACCGAGTACATGGACGTCGACGAGAGCGGCCGGCGCCACCCCACGCTGGAGGCGTTCACGAAGCGCACCGGCGTCAAGGTCAAGTACACCGAGGACATCAACGACAACGGCGAGTTCTTCGGCAAGATCCAGCCGCAGCTCTCCGCCGGACAGGAGACCGGGCGCGACATCATCGTGCTCACCGACTGGCTCGCCGCCCGGCTGATCCGCCTCGGCTGGGTCCAGAAACTGGACCCGGCCAACTTGCCGCACGCCTTCGCCAACCTGTCGCCGCAGTTCCGCACCCCCGACTGGGACCCGGGCCGCGCCTACTCGTACCCCTGGCAGGGCATCTCGACCGTCATCGCCTACAACAAGAAGGCGCTGGACGGCGTCGAGGTGAGGACGGTCTCCGACCTGCTCGACAACCCCAAGCTCAAGGGCCGCGTCGGCTTCCTCACCGAGATGCGCGACACCGTCGGCATGGTGCTGCTGGACATGGGCAAGGACCCGGCCCGCTTCTCCGACGACGACTACGACGCGGCGATCGCCCGGCTCCAGAAGGGCGTCGACAGCGGCCAGATACGCCGCTTCACCGGCAACGACTACACCGCCGACATCAGCAAGGGCGACTTCGCGGCCTGTCTGGCCTGGGCCGGGGACGTCGTCCAGCTCAAGGCGGACAACCCGGACGTCGACTTCGTCATCCCGGACAGCGGATACATCACGTCCAGCGACAACATGCTGGTCCCCAACAAGGCCCGGCACAAGACGAACGCCGAGCGGCTCATCGACTACTACTACGAGCCGGGCCCGGCCGCGCAGCTCGCCGCCTACATCAACTTCGTCTGTCCCGTCGACGGTGTGAAGGACGAGCTTGCGAAGATCGACGAGGACGCGGCGAACAACCCGCTGATCATTCCCGACAAGGCCATGCAGGCCCTCTCCCGTGCCTTCCGCTCGCTGAGTCCGAAGGAAGAGACGGCCTACGAAGAGAAGTTCGCGAAGCTCACTGGGGCGTGACGACGATGACGACGACGAATACGACGAAGACCCAGCCGGACGCGACGGACCGCGGCGGCGACGTCCGCCTCGCCGGCATCAGCAAGACCTACGGCTCCTTCACCGCCGTGCACCCGCTCGACCTGACCGTGCCCCAGGGTTCCTTCTTCGCCCTGCTCGGCGCCTCCGGCTGCGGCAAGACCACCACCCTGCGCATGATCGCCGGACTGGAGGAGCCCAGCGGCGGCACCGTCCACCTCGGCGACCAGGACGTGACCGCGCTCCCGCCGTACAAACGGCCGGTCAACACGGTCTTCCAGTCCTACGCCCTCTTCCCGCACCTCGACATCTTCGAGAACGTCGCCTTCGGCCTTCGCCGGCGCGGCATCAAGAGCGTGAAGAAGCAGGTCGGGGAGATGCTCGACCTCGTCCAGCTCGGCGAGCAGGCCCGCAAGAAGCCGCACCAGCTCTCCGGCGGCCAGCAGCAGCGCGTCGCCGTCGCCCGCGCCCTGATCAACCACCCCAAGGTGCTCCTCCTCGACGAACCGCTCGGCGCCCTCGACCTCAAGCTGCGCCGCCAGATGCAGCTGGAGCTCAAGCGCATCCAGACCGAGGTCGGCATCACCTTCGTGCACGTCACGCACGACCAGGAGGAGGCCATGACGATGGCCGACCAGGTCGCCGTGATGAACGCCGGCCGGGTCGAGCAGCTGGGCGCCCCCGCCGACCTGTACGAGAACCCGCGGACCACCTTCGTCGCCAACTTCCTCGGCACCTCCAACCTCATCGAGGCAGAGGTCGACACCCGCAGCGGCGACGACGTCGTGGTGAAGGCGGCCGGCGACAAGCTGGTCCTGCCCGGCGCCCGGTGTTCCGCGCCGGCCCGGGCGGGCGGCAGGGTACTGGTGGGCGTACGCCCGGAGAAGATCGGCATCACCCACGCGGACGACGCCGGCTCCGTCCCCGAGGGCCGCAACCGCATCACCGGCCGGATCAGCAGCACCAGTTTCATCGGCGTCTCCACGCAGTACGTGGTCGACTGCGCGGCCTGCCCCGAGTTCGAGGTCTACGCCCAGAACATCGACCGCGACGCCCGGCTCGCCCCCGGCGCCGACGTCGTCCTGCACTGGAACCCGGCGCACACCTTCGGTCTGGACGCCACCCAGGACATCGACGCGGGCGTCGCCGAGGGCGAGGCCGCCTGATGTCCACCCTCACCGAGGCGCCACCACCGCTCTCCCCGCCCGCGCCGGAGCAGAAGCCCCCGCGCAAGAGGGGCCGCTGGACGCCGTACTGGCTGCTGCTGCCCGGCATCCTGTGGCTGGTCGTCTTCTTCGCCGCGCCGATGATCTACCAGGCCTCCACGTCCGTGCAGACGGGCTCGCTGGAGGAGGGCTACGAGGTCACCTGGCACTTCGTCACCTACTGGGACGCGGTGTCCGAGTACTGGCCGCAGTTCCTGCGCTCGGTCGCCTACGCGGCCTCCGCGACCGTGCTGTGCCTGCTGCTCGGCTATCCGCTCGCCTACCTGATCGCGTTCCGCGCGGGCCGCTGGCGCAACCTGATCATGATCCTGGTGATCGCGCCGTTCTTCACCAGCTTCCTGATCCGCACCCTGGCCTGGAAGACGATCCTCGCGGACGGCGGGCCGCTGGTCGGCGTCCTGAACACGCTGCACGTTCTGGACGTCACCAGCTGGCTCGGCTGGACGGCCGGCGACCGCGTACTGGCCACACCGCTCGCGGTGGTCTGCGGTCTGACGTACAACTTCCTCCCCTTCATGATCCTTCCGCTGTACACGTCACTGGAGCGCATCGACGGCCGGCTGCACGAGGCGGCCGGCGACCTGTACGCCAAGCCGTCCACGGTCTTCCGCAGGGTCACCTTCCCGCTGTCGATGCCGGGCGTCGTCTCCGGGACGCTGCTGACCTTCATCCCGGCCACCGGCGACTACGTCAACGCCTCCCTGCTGGGCTCTGCCGACACCGGCATGATCGGCAACGTCATCCAGTCCCAGTTCCTGCGGGTGCTGGACTATCCGACGGCGGCGGCCCTCTCCTTCGTCCTGATGGCCGCGATTCTCGCCATGGTCACCTTCTACATCCGCAAGTCCGGCACGGAGGATCTGGTTTAAATGGCCTTCGTCAACTGGTTCAAGCGCAATCTGGTCGTCATCGCCGGACTGCTGACGCTCGCCTATCTCCTGCTGCCCAACATCGTCGTCACGGTGTTCTCGTTCAACAAACCGAACGGGCGCTTCAACTACGAATGGCAGCGGTTCTCCACGGACGCCTGGAAGGACCCGTGCGGCGTCGCCGGACTGTGCGGCTCCCTGTCGCTCAGCCTCCAGATCGCCTTCTGGGCGACGCTCGGCGCCACCGCGCTCGGCACGGCGATCGCCTTCGCACTGGTCCGCTACCGCTTCCGCGCCCGCGGCGCGATCAACTCGCTGATCTTCCTGCCGATGGCGATGCCCGAGGTCGTGATGGCCGCCTCGCTGCTCACCCTGTTCCTCAACATGGGTGCCCGGCTCGGCTTCTGGACGGTCCTGATCGCCCACATCATGTTCTGCCTCAGCTTCGTGGTGACCGCCGTGAAGGCACGCGTGATGTCGATGGACCCGAGGCTGGAGCAGGCCGCGCAGGACCTGTACGCCGGCCCCTTCCAGACCTTCGTCCGCGTCACGCTGCCCATCGCGGCCCCCGGGATCGCCGCCGGCGCGCTGCTCGCCTTCGCGCTCTCCTTCGACGATTTCATCATCACCAATTTCAACGCGGGTTCCACCGTCACCTTCCCCATGTTCGTCTGGGGATCGGCCCAGCGCGGCACGCCCGTCCAGATCAACGTCGTCGGCACGGCCATGTTCGTGATCGCCGTGCTGTTCGTTCTGGCCTCCATGGCCATCGGCAACCGCCGAAACCGCCGCAAGGCGTAGTGCGTTCCGTACCGCATTCGTAGGGAGTTGAAATCATGGCCCCGAGCGCCATGAGTCGCAGCAACGACTGGACGAAATCCCTCTCCGACGCCCAGCCGGTCCCGTACTGGCTGGACGACCCCGGCCGCCCCCGCCCGCAGCCCGCCCTCACCGGACCCGAGACCTGTGACCTGCTGGTCGTCGGCGGCGGCTACAGCGGACTGTGGACCGCGCTGATCGCCAAGGAGCGCGACCCCGGCCGGGACGTGGTGCTGCTGGAGGGCCGGGAGGTGGGCTGGGCCGCCTCCGGCCGCAACGGCGGCTTCTGCGCCGCCTCCCTCACCCACGGCCTGTCCAACGGCCTCACCCGCTGGCCCGACGAGATCCACCGGCTGGAGGAACTGGGCGCCCGCAACCTCGACGCGATCGAGACGGCGGTCGCCCGCCACCGCCTCGACTGCGACTTCGAGCGCACCGGCGAGATCGACGTCGCGACGGAGGAGTACCAGGCCCGCGAGCTCAAGGGCTGGTACGAGCAGATCCGCGCCAAGGGCCTCGCCGACGGCGTCGAGTACCTGGACGCCGATGCGGTACGGGAACAGGTCGACTCCCCGACCTTCCGCGCGGGCCTGTACGACCGCCGGGGCGTGGCCATGGTCAACCCCGCCAAGCTCGCCTGGGGCCTCCGGCGAGCCTGCCTCGACCTCGGCGTCCGCGTGTACGAGCACACGCCGGCGCTCACCCTGCGGCCGTACGGCGCCGGCATGGCCGTACGCACCCCGTACGGCGGGGTCCGCGCCCGAGCGGTCGCGCTCGGCACCAACATCTTCCCGAACCTGGTCCGCAGGGTGCGCTCCTACACCGTCCCGGTCTACGACTACGCCCTGATGACCGAACCGCTCACCGACGCGCGACTGGCCTCGGTCGGCTGGAAGAACCGCCAGGGCCTAGGGGACAGCGCCAACCAGTTCCACTACTTCCGGCTCTCCGCCGACAACCGCGTCCTGTGGGGCGGCTACGACGCGATCTACCCGTACGGCGGCCGGGTGCGGGCCGAGTACGACGACCGCCCGCAGACCTACGCCAAGCTCGCCGGACACTTCTTCACCTGCTTCCCGCAGCTGGAGGGCGTCCGCTTCACCCACGCCTGGGGCGGCGCGATCGACACCTGCTCCCGCTTCTCGGCGTTCTTCGGCACCGCGCACCAGGGGAAGGTCGCCTACGCGGCCGGTTACACCGGACTCGGCGTGGGCGCGACCCGGTTCGGCGCCGAGGTGATGCTCGACCTGCTGTCGGGCGAGCGCACCGAGCGCACCGAACTGGAGATGGTCCGCAGGAAGCCGCTGCCGTTCCCGCCGGAACCCTTCGCCTGGACCGGCATCGCGCTCACCAAGTGGTCGCTGGCCCGCGCGGACGCGCACGGCGGCCGGCGCAACCTGTGGCTGCGGACGATGGACAGGCTGGGGCTCGGCTTCGACAGCTGAGCCGCGTCCGGGGGCGCGGGCGTGCCTGCGTGGTCACGGCACCGGGCGTGCCTGCGTGGTCATGGCACCGGGCTCGTCTGCGTGGTCATGGCACCGGGCTCGTCTGCGTGGTCATGGCACCGGGCCCGCCCGTGTGGTCACGGCACCCGGCCCGCCCGCGTGGTCACGGCACCCGGCCCGCCTGCGAGGCGTGATGGCGCGGTCGCTCCACGAGGACCGGTCCGGGAACGGGGAGTTCACGGACCGGTGCGCGGCGTTCCAGGAGGCCTTCGGCGCGTACTCCGGCCGACCGGCGGTGAGTTCCGGCGGGCGACCGGTGCGACGCCGGCCAGCAGCACCGCCCCCAGGCACCAACTGGCCACCACGTCCAGCGGCCAGTGGTAACCCCGGCGCACCAGCCCGTAGGAGGCACCGAGGACCAGGACCACGCAGAGCACGACGAGCACACGGCGGACGGCCGGCGAGCGCAGCGGACCCAGGAGCAGCAGCGCCGCCGCGCCGTACGCGACGACCGCGGTGGCGGTGTGGCCGGAGGGGTAGTAGCCGACGGCCGGAGGCACGGCAGGGGTGCCGGGGCGGTCGGTCCACGCCTTCAGCGGGGCGACCAGCGCCGGCACCAGGACCATCGCCAGGGCCCCGGCGAGGGGCGGCAGCCACCAGCGGTCCGCACCATGGGCGCGCCCGTGCCATGCGACGTAAACCAGGGCGAGGGCGAGGACGGGCACCGCCACCTGCACGTTGCCGAGGTCGGCCAGCAGTTCGGAGAACCGGTCCGGGTGGACGAGCGCCCTGCTCAGCCGCTCGTCCACTCCGGTCAGCGGGCCGTCGGCGACGACCTGCCAGGTGATCAGCGCGAAGAGGAGGACGGGCAGCCCGACCAGGGCGGACCGTGTGCGAGGGCGGGGGGAGACCGGCATGGCGCCCAGCTTCGCAGGCCCGCCGGCGCGAAACACCGAAGGGCCGGCACGAGGGGGGAGTGCGCCGACCCTTCGGTGAACCACCGTCCCGGGTGCCGAAACGGCCGTCCTGACCGGAACGCCGCGCGCCCCGGGGGGTGTGGGGCGGGCGACCGTCCGATCGGTGAGGAGACCCGGAGCCCTCGGGTTCCGGTTGTGTGCGCGAGGCACGACCAGGTCGAAGCTGGGGAGGCCTCGGCCTGAGATGCCGCCCACAGTCCCCTGTGGGCGGGGTGTATCTCTCATCTGCGTAGAACCTACGGCAGGGGGTGCGCTCAGGACAGGGCCACCGGTGTCCTGCCATCCACCTCGCACACGTTCTTCACACGCTCTGCGGTTCGCCGCGCCAGGCGTGCGAAACGCAGCTCAGATGCGCGTTCGGGCGCTCGCGCACGTGCTCGGCCGGGTGCCTCTTCACGTGCTCGGGCGGGTAGTCCCGAGTACCTCTGCCACGTGCTCGGTCAGATGCGGGCGAAGCCCTGCTCGATGATGTCGAGGCCCTCGTTCAGCAGGTCCTCGCCGATCACCAGCGGCGGCAGGAAGCGCAGCACGTTGCCGTAGGTGCCACAGGTCAGGACCAGCAGGCCCTCGGCGTGGCAGGCCTTGGCCAGCGCGGCGGTCGCCTCGGGGTTCGGCTCCTTGGTGCCGCGGTCCTTGACCAGCTCGATCGCGATCATCGCGCCGCGGCCCCGGACGTCGCCGATGACGTCGAACTTCTCGGCCATGGCGGTGAGGCGGGACTTCATGATCGCCTCGATGTTCTTCGCCCTGGCGTTGAGGTCCAGCTCCTTCATCGTCTCGATGGCGCCGAGCGCACCGGCGCAGGCCACCGGGTTGCCGCCGTAGGTGCCGCCGAGGCCGCCGGCGTGCGCGGCGTCCATGATCTCGGCGCGGCCGGTGACCGCGGCGAGCGGCAGACCGCCCGCGATGCCCTTCGCCGTGGTGATCAGGTCCGGGACGATGCCCTCGTCCTCGCAGGCGAACCACTGGCCGGTGCGGCAGAAGCCGGACTGGATCTCGTCGGCGACGAAGACGATGCCGTTGGCCTTCGCGAACTCGCTGATCGCGGGCAGGAAGCCCTTGGCCGGCTCGATGAAGCCGCCCTCGCCGAGCACCGGCTCGATGATGATCGCGGCCACGTTCTCCGCGCCGACCTGCTTGGTGATCTGGTCGATCGCCTGCGCGGCGGCCTCCGGGCCGGCGTTCTCGGCACCGGTCGGCCAGCGGTAGCCGTAGGCGACCGGGACGCGGTACACCTCGGGCGCGAAGGGACCGAAGCCGTGCTTGTACGGCATGTTCTTCGCGGTCAGCGCCATCGTGAGGTTGGTCCGCCCGTGGTAGCCGTGGTCGAAGACGACGACCGCCTGCCGCTTGGTGTACGCGCGGGCGATCTTCACGGCGTTCTCGACCGCCTCGGCGCCGCTGTTGAACAGCGCCGACTTCTTGGCGTGGTCGCCCGGGGTCAGCTCGGCCAGCGCCTCGGCGACGGCGACGTAGCCCTCGTACGGCGTCACCATGAAACAGGTGTGGGTGAAGTCGGCCAGCTGCGCGGACGCCCTGCGTACGACGGCCTCGGCGGAGGCGCCGACGGAGGTCACCGCGATGCCGGAACCGAAGTCGATCAGGCGGTTGCCGTCGACGTCCTCGATGACGCCGCCGGCGGCGCGCGTGACGAAGACCGGCAGCGTGGAGCCCACACCCTGCGCGACCACGGCCGTGCGGCGGGCCTGCAGCTCCTGCGACTTCGGGCCGGGGATGGCGGTGACGACGCGGCGCTCCTGCGGAAGGGCGGTCATGGGGGCTCCTGGGGTCTTGCGGATCTTACGGACGCTTGCCTTCTCTTCTCGCAGGCTAGGACCGGGACCGGGGAGCGGGCATGCTCCATGTGGGCGTTGTCCGCGGAGTCCGTTGTCCGCGATGGACAGGTGGTGGACGGGGCGACATGTGGACACGTCGACGCGGACCCGGCCGCGTAAGCGGTGAACTCCCCCTGGGAGGGCGTTAGATTGGCTCGCTGATGGTGGATGGAACGGCTGGTCAGGGGGCAAGGGCGATGGACAGCGACGGGAACCGGGACGCGCGGGGTACGCATGCGAATCCTGTACCGCGTCCGGCGGGGCCGCCACAGGTGCCCGCCGTGCCGCCGCGGCCCAGCCGGGCACCGGGCGCGCCACCGGTGCCGGGACAGCCACCCCGCTCCCCGTCGACCGTCGCCGCCTGGCTCGACGAGGCGCGGCCGGCCGCCCGGACCGGGATCTGGCGGTACGGCTACCGCCCGCCCAAGGAGACCGCGGAGAAGATCGCCCCGGTGACGGTCGCCGGCATGCTGGTCCCGCTCGCCCTGGCGATCGTGGTGTGGTCGCTGTGGCAGCGCGGCGTCACGTCGTACCAGTACTTCCTCCTGCGGCTGTTCACACCGGACGACTGGTGGTGGGGCGGCACCCTGATGTCGCCCAAGGTGTTCGAGGGGCGGGAGGTGGCGGCCCCGGGGGCGGAGGCGCTGGTGGTCTACGAGGGCCTCGCCTTCGTTCTGCTCGTACTCGCCGTGGCCGTGCTCGGCAGCTGGCGTGCCGTCGTCCGCCACTACGTGGCCCGCAGGCCTCAGCCCGCCCGCGCCCTGATCGCGGCCCTCCTCGCCCTCCTCGTCCTCAGCTTCGTCTTTCCCGACGCCTTCCCGGTCGTCGGATGGGACGCGGTACCGGTCGTCGATCCGCTGCTCTCGCTGACCGTGCTGACCTTCGACGGCTACGGTCTGATGGCGTCCCGCCTCTACACGGACACCCTGTACGCGGTCGTCACGCTGCTCGTGGTGTGGCCGTTCGCCCGCCTCGGCGGCTGGCTGCCGTACGCGCGCAAGCTGCTGGCCGCCCGCCGTGCGGACGTCCCCACCGGCGTCCCGGCACCCGTACGTCCCCGCTCCCAATGGCCCGCCCTGCGCGACATGGGCCGGCACGACGCCGCCGAACTGCTCACCGCCGAGGTCGCCGGCGGCCGCATGAACGACGTCGACTGCGCCCGCGTCGAGCACGCCCTCGCCGCCGCTCGGCGCGGCGCCACACTGGACGCCTTCCACGACACCGTCCTGCGCCAGGGCGGTGCGGCCTGGACCCACCCCTCCGGCGCCCGCGACCTGCCGCGCCGGGCCGCTCTCCACGACCTGCTCGCCGGGCAGGTACGCATCGGCCGCTGGGCGGCGGCCGAACACGCCCCGCTGCCCTACCACGACGCCGGGGCGGCCCTCGGCCCGGACGTGCTCGGCACCTCGCTGCTCGCCGTCGGCCCCTCCGGGTCCGGCAAGACCCGCACCCTCGTCGAGCCGGTGACCGAGGCACTCGCGCTCCAGGCGCTCGCCGGGAGCTGTGCCGTGGTCGCCGTGTCCGCCCCGGGAAGCCGGATCGGCGCGGACGGCGCCTTCGACGTGATCGTACGGATCGGGGACCCGTCCTCGGTGCACGACCTCGACCCGTACGCCGAGACCGACGATCCGGACCAGGCGGCCGCGATCCTCGCCGAGGCCCTGGTGGGCGACCTCGACACGGTCGGCGCGCAGCGCGCCGCCACCGCCCTGGCGCAGCTGCTCGGCCCGTTCCGGACGGTGCACGGCCGCTTCCCTTCCCTGCCGGAGCTGTACGCGCTGCTGGAGGACGAGGAGGGGGCGCTGACCCGGCTGGGGGAGGAGCTCGCCGCGAGTGGGAACGACGTCATGCGCCGCGAAGTCGATGCGCGTATCCGCCAGACGGGCACGCCGGGCGACGCGGGCCGGGCTCTGGCCGACCGTCTGGCACTGCTGAACCGGCCGGTGTTCGCCGGATTCCTCGGTGGCGGCGGTCCGGGCCGGTCGTTCTCTCTGCGTGCGGTCGCCCACCACCCCCTGCGGGTGCGGATCGATCTTCCGGAGCACGGTCACGACGAGGCCTGCCGACTGATCACCCGGCTGGTCCTCGCGCAGTTCCACGCCATCGTCCGGGAGGGCCGGCGCGAGCACTTCGCCTGCCTGGTCCTGGACGACGCGACGGGCGCGGTCACCCCGGAATCGGTGCGCCGCATCCAGCGACTGCGTTCGCAGAACGCGGGCGTGCTGCTCGCCCTGCGCACCATCGGGGACGTCCCCGAGGCGCTGCACGGCCCGCTCTACGGGGCGGTGGGCTGCCGCATGGCCTTCTGCGGCGTCTCCACCTGGGACGGCAGCCGGTTCGCGCAGACCTGGGGCACCGAGTGGGTGGAGACGACGGAGGTCGCCAAGCACACGGTCTTCGCCGACCAGCCGATGACCCGGTTCTTCCACGCCCTGCGCAAGCTGGTGACGGGCAAGGCGGTGACGACGGACGCGGTGACCGTGCGGCAGGTCGAACGCGAGCGCTGGTCGGCGTCCGAGCTGGCGCACGCCGTGCCCGCCGGACACGCGGTGCTGTCGCTGACGACCGTCGAGGGGGAGCACGCGCCGCCGCTGCTGGTGGACCTGCGCGGGTGACCTGTCCGGGGCGAGTGCCCGGGGACCGTACAGTGAGGCAGAATCGACACAGGTCGTTCATACGCCGCGGCCAAATGATCACCGATGCCGCACCCCTCCGACCCGATGCCTCCACCTCCGACCTCAGACCTCGTACCTCGCGCCGCTGACGCAGATCCGAAGGCCCAGGCCCCATGCCCCCCACGCTCGCCTCCCTCGTCCACCACTCCGCGCTCAAGCTGACCGTGCGCGCGGGCGAGGACGGCCTCGACGTGCCGGTGCGCTGGGCGCACGTCAGTGAGCTCGCCGACCCCGTGCCCTACATGGAGGGCGGGGAACTGCTGCTGATCACCGCCCTCAAGCTGGACGCCGAGGACCCCGAGGCGATGCGGCGGTACGTGAAGCGGCTGGCGGGCGCCGGCGTGGTGGGGCTCGGGTTCGCCGTCGGGGTCAATTACGACGACATCCCCGAGGCGCTGGTCGAAGCCGCGCGGCAGGAAGGACTGCCGCTGCTGGAGGTGCCGCGCCGCACCCCCTTCCTCGCCATCAGCAAGGCCGTGTCCGCCGCGATCGCCGCCGACCAGTACCGCGCGGTCACCGCGGGGTTCGCCGCCCAGCGCGAGCTGACCAGGCAGGCGCTGACCGACGGCCCGGAGGGCTTGCTGGCCGCGCTGGCCTCGCAGGTCGACGGCTGGGCGGCGCTGTACGACGCCTCGGGCGCCGTCGTCGCCGCCGCACCGGAGTGGGCGGGCCGCAGGGCCGCGCGGCTCACGGCGGACGTACAGCGGCTGCGTGAACGCCCCGCACCGGCCTCCTCCGTCGTCGGCGGAGCCGCGGAACACCCCGAGAGCGCCGACCGCGTCGAACTCCACTCCCTCGGCACCTCCCGCAGGCCCCGCTCCGCACTCGCCGTCGGCACGGCCGCCGCCCTCGGTACCGCCGAGCGGTACGCCGTGCACTCCGCCATCGCCCTGCTGACACTCACCACGGAACGCTCGCGTTCCCTGCACGAGGCCGAGCAGCGCATAGACGCGGCGGTCCTGCGCATGCTGCTGGCCGGCGAACCCGACCACGCGCGCACGGTCGCCGGAGACCTGTACGGCGGCCTGCTGGACGCGCCCTTCCGGATGGTCGTCGCCGAGGCGGCGTCGGCGTCCGCCGCGCGCACGCACGCCGGCCCGCACGCGCGCGGGCCCGCCACCCGGACCAGGCCCTCCGCCGCCGCGCTGGCCGCCGCCGACACCGACGGCGACCCGCTCGGCGCACTCGCCGAGGTCGTGGAGTCGGCCGCCGCCCGTTCCGGGGAGTCGGTGCTGGTCGTACCGGAGGGAGAGCGACTGGTGGTGCTGGCCACGGACGGCGGCGCGGCCGTCGCCGCCTGCGTCGAGTACGCCTCGGCGCTGGAGACCGCCCACCCGGAGCCGATGCCGGGCGGCGACGAGGAGGGCCTGGTCGTCGGCCTGTCGGCGCCGTCCGGGCCCATCGCCGCGTCCGCCGCCTACAAGCAGGCCGAACAGGCCCTGTCGGTGGCCCGCCGCCGCGGACGCGTCTGCGTGGAGCACGAGCACCTGGCGGCCGGATCGGTCCTTCCGCTCCTCGCCGACGACGCGGTGCGCGCCTTCGCCGACGGCCTGCTGCGGGCACTGCGCGACCACGACGCCACCGGCCGGGGCGACCTGGTGGCCTCCCTGCGCGCCTGGCTCTCCCGCCACGGCCAGTGGGACGCGGCAGCGGCCGACCTCGGCGTCCACCGGCACACGCTGCGCTACCGGATGCGGCGGGTGGAGGAGATCCTGGGCCGTTCACTGGACGACCCGGACGTACGGATGGAGCTGTGGCTGGCGCTCAAGGCGACCTCTGCCGAATAGCCCGCCCGTCCGCCTCCTCCACCGCCGCCGGTCCGCCGGCGGTGGAGGAGTGTGGCCGAGGACTGGCCGAGAGGCCTGGGGGCGAGGCCGCAGTGCCTGCCTCGACCGGTGCACCCGGGCCGGGCCGAGCGTCTTTCCCCGGCCGGCCGCAGCGCAGACGCCCGCCCCCCGGCCGGCCGCGCGGTCCGGTCATCCTCGGCGCCTTGGCCGGGGCGTGCGCAACCGGGTGGCCAGGAGGGTGATGTCGTCCTCGGCCTGGCCGTGCAGCAGCCGGGCGAGGAGGGCGTCGAGGACGCTCTCCAAGGGGCCGCCGACGTCCAGGTGCAGACTGGTCAGTCGCCGCACGCAGGCGTCGATGTCCGTCCCGCGCTGTTCGATCAGTCCGTCCGTGTACATCAGCAGCACGGCTCCGGGCGGCAGGGGCGTGGTCATGGCCTCGTACGAGCCGAGGTCGGTCCCCAGCGGCGGTCCCGTGGGGGCGGTCAGAAGCTCGGTGCGGGCGTCGGGGTACAGCACCGCTGGGGGAGGGTGCCCCGCGCCGGCCAGTGTGCAGGTGCGCCGGCCGGGGTCGATGAGGGCGAGCAGGCACGTGGCGACCCGGTCGAGGCCGAGGCCGGCCAGCCGGTGGTCGGCCTCCTGCAGGATCCGCTCGACGGGGACGCCGGAGGCGGCGACGCTGCGTACGAGGCAGCGGTACTGGCACATGGCGACGGCCGCCGTGAAACCGTGGCCCATGACGTCGCCCATCACCTGCAGGGTGCAGCCCGACGGCAGGGCGATCGAGTCGAACCAGTCACCGCCCACCAGCGCGCGGCGTCCCGCGGGAAGATAGCGGGAGGCCGTCTCGATGTCCGGATGCGGGACGCCGGGCTCGGACAGCAGGGCGTGCTGCAGCTCCAGCGCCATGGTGTGTTCGAGGGTGTACTGGTGAGCGTTGTCGATGGCGACGGCGGCCCGGGAGGCCAGCTCCTGGACCACCACGGAGTCTTCGTCGGTGAAGGGGGCGGAATCGCCGGCCCGGCACAGGTAGACGATGCCGACGGGGTGGTCCCGGGTCGGCAGGGGGACCACCAGAACGGAGTGGATCCCGGATTCGCGGAACACCGCCAGGTTGAGCGGGGTGCGCGTCATCTTCTGCAGCACCTCGTCCGTGGCGAGGTTGCCCACCCAGGGCCGGACCGTGTCCAGGCACCGTCGGACCGGTGACTCGCGCGTGACGTCGAAGAAGTACCCGGCCTCCGCGACCAGCCCTATGCGGCCGACGACGTCCGGGCCGCCGGCCGAGGCCCTGATGCGCAGTCGCAGGATGCCGGGGGCCGGTGGTGCCACGTCCGTGCTCTCGTCGCTGTCCAGCGTCCACACCGACGCCCGGTCGGCCAGACTGGGGACGACGAACTCGGCCAGCTCGGCGCAGGTCTTCTCCACGCTGAGCGTGGTGCCGATCCGGGCGGCCGCGGTATCCAGCAGGGCGAGGCGCTGGTGAGCCTTCTCCAGGTCGTCCACGTACTGCCGCAGTCCGCTGACCTCCACCGCGATGCCGCACAGACCCAGCACCCGGCCGTCCTCCTCCAGGCGGTGGTAGACCGCGCTCCACTGCCGGTTCCGGAACGGCGAACGCGTTCGGGTCGTACCCGTGACCGACAGGGCCCGGGGCCGGCCGTCGACCAGGACCATCCGCAGGGTCTCCTCCGAGCGGTGGACGTCCGGCAGGACTTCGGCCATGGTCCGGCCGTGGAACGTCGCGGACGGCACGCCGCTCATCCAGGCCATGGCCGGGTTGACGTAGCGGAAGCGCAGGTCCTCGTCGAGGACGGCCACCGCGGCCGACGTCCCGTCCAGGATGCCCCGCAGGATGCGGTACTCGTGGGCCTGCTTCACCGCCTCCGTGGGGGCGTCGGCCATCGCGGACAACAGCGAGTCCTCGGCGCCGGAGAAGAGCGCCCCCAGGGGAAGCCGCTCGAAGCCCACGCGGATCCTCCTCATCCGCACACGGATCTGACCGGACCAGGTTCCAGTCTGGCGCCCCCGGCACCGCATCGCACCCGGACACCTCTCGGCATCCCGGCCCGCCTCCCGCACATGGCCAAAACGTCGAAGCGCCCGCCCTCACCACTACGACCAGGACAGCCACCGTCCGTCGCCTCTCGCCCTACCGTGGACCCGCACCCCCGTACACACCCCAACGCGGAAGGGCCGGGACTCGACAATGACTTCCACCCACGCCTTCTGGCTCGCCGGCCGCCAGGCCACCGGCGAGGCCACCTTCGACGTCACGTCCCCCTGGGACGGCAGCCTGGCCGGCACGGTGAGCGTGCCGACCGACGCCCAGGTCGAGGAGGCCGTGGCCGCCGCGTACGCCGTACGGGACGAGTTCGCCGCCACCCCCGCCCACGTCCGCGCCGCCGCGCTGGACCACGTCAGCCGGCGCCTGGCCGAGCGCACCGAGGAGATCGCCCGCCTGATCTCGGCCGAGAACGGCAAGCCGGTCAAGTGGGCCCGCGGTGAGGTCGGCCGCGCGGTGTCCGTCTTCCGCTTCGCGGCCGAGGAGGCCCGCCGCTTCAACGGCGGCGAGGCCCAGCGCCTCGACACCGACGCCGGCGGCCAGGGCCGCCTCGCCCTCACGCGCCGCTTCCCGAAGGGCGTCGTCCTCGGCATCGCACCGTTCAACTTCCCGCTGAACCTGTGCGCCCACAAGATCGCCCCCGCGATCGCCGCGGGCGCGCCCATCATCCTCAAGCCCGCGCCCGCCACCCCCCTCTCCGGCCTGGTCCTCGGCGAGCTGCTCGCCGAGACCGACCTGCCCGCCGGCGCGTGGAGCATCCTGCCGGTCCCGAACGACCGTATGCCCGCCCTCGTCCAGGACGAGCGCCTGCCGGTCATCTCCTTCACCGGCTCCGAGACGGTCGGCTACGCGATCATGGACTCGGTCCCGCGCAAGCACTGCACCCTGGAGCTGGGCGGCAACGGCGCGGCCGTCGTCCTCGGTGACTGGGCGAGCGACGAGGACCTGGACCGGGCCGCGACCCGCATCGCGACCTTCTCCAACTACCAGGGCGGCCAGTCCTGCATCTCCGTGCAGCGCGTGATCGCCGACGCCGCCGTCTACGACCGTCTGCTGCCCCGTATCGTCGCCGCCGTCGAGGCCCAGGTCACCGGCGACCCCAACGACGACGCGACGGACGTCGGCCCGCTGGTCAGCGAGGCCGCCGCGGAGCGCGTCGAGGCCTGGGTGCGGGAGGCCGTGGAGGCCGGCGCCACCCTCCACACCGGCGGCAAGCGCGACGGCGCCTCGTACGCGCCGACCGTCCTCACCGACCTCCCGGACGGCACCACCCTCGCCCGCGAGGAGGTCTTCGGCCCCGTCCTCAGCGTGCAGAAGGTGAACGGCGAGACCGAGGCGTTCGCCGCCGTCAACGACTCCAAGTACGGCCTCCAGGCGGGCGTGTTCACCCACGACCTCCAGGCCGCCTTCCGCGCCCACCGCGCCCTGGAGGTCGGCGGCGTCGTCATCGGCGACGTCCCCTCCTACCGCGCCGACCAGATGCCGTACGGCGGCGCCAAGCAGTCCGGCGTGGGCCGCGAGGGCGTGAGGTTCGCGATGGACGACTACACGTACGAGCGGGTGCTGGTCCTGACGGGCCTCGCGCTCTGAGACACCCGAGAAGGCCGACGGCCCGAGCCCACTGTGCGGGGGCTCGGGCCGTCGGCGCCACTTCCCTCGGCCAGGTCGACACGGCCGCACAGGGCCGTGCCCGCCACACGCTCACGGACCATCTGCGCGGCTACGGGGCGGCTGACGGCACGGTCCGGCTGCGCAGCACGTCCTGGCTGGTCACGGCGGACCGCCCGGTGGGCCCGGAAGCAGCGGGCTCGTAGGAGCGGCAGTGGCCGAGGGCGGCCGGTCCCGTGCGGCGACGGACGCGCCTCCTCCGAGAGCGGGGACGCCCGGGCAGCGGACTCGCGGCGGGGGAGGTGGTGGCGGTGAGGGCGAGCGGGAGCGCGGCGACGTTCCGGTAGAGGCCGTAGAGGTAGTAGGGGGCGGCGAGTCGGGGGCCCGGCGCCGGTGGGTACCGGTGCCGGGCCCCTTCATCGTGCCGGCTTCCTCCGGACCCTCAGCCGGAGAAGCCGACGTGCGCGAGCCGCAGAGTGCCGCGCAGTCCGATGCGGAGATCGTGGACGCCCTCGGCGGTCAGCCGGGCACCCAGCTCCACGTAGTCGTACGGTCCTGAGGTGTGCGTCGTCGAAGACAGCACCGCCGATGCCGGGCCGCCGTCGAGGGCGATCTCCACGGTGCCCTCGCCGCCCGCCACCGTCACGGTCACGCCGGTGACGCCGGAACCGAAGTCGCAGTCGCGGAACAGCAGTTCGCCCGTCCGGCCCGCCACCGGCGTCACCGCTTCGCCCGCCGCCTTCGTCCGGTCGACGATCTCCGTACCGCTCTGCTCGTCGAAGCCGGCCGCGTCGAGGCCGCGTTCGCGGACCGGGCGCGGCGCGGCGGGTTCGCCCTCCAGGGACACGGTCTCCGACAGGCGTACGTCCTCGCTGGACGCGCCCACCAGCAGGGCGTACGGGCCCGGCTCGAGCCGCCACCGGTCCTGCGCGACGTCCCAGAACGCGAACGCGGACAGCGGGACGTCGAAGGAGATTTCCGCCGTGGCGCCCGGGGCGAGGGTGAGCCGGCGGTGGGCCAGCAGTTCGCGGCGCGGACGCGGGACCGACGGGTCCTCGGCGCGGACGTAGAGCTGGGCCACCTCGTCGGCGGTGACGGCCCCCGTGTTGGTGACCGTGAAGGACACGGAGACCTTCCCGTCCTGGACCCGCGTCGTCAGGTCCGCGTACGAGAAGGACGCGTACGACAGGCCGTGCCCGAAGGGGAACAGCGGCGTCCCCTCGAAGTACAGGTAGGTCTGGCGGCCGCCGATCACGTCGTAGTCGAGCAGATCGGGCAGGTCGGAGTCGTCGGCGTACCAGGTCTGCGGGAGCCGCCCGGCGGGGGAGACGTCACCGGCGAGGACCCGGGCCAGCGCGGTGCCGCCCGCCTGGCCGCCGTGCGCGGTCCACAGCACCGCCGGGAGCACCTCCGCGTCGACGGCGTACGGGTACGCGGACACCAGCGTCAGCACGGTGCTCGGGTTCGCGGCGCGGGCCGCGCGCAGCAGGCGTTCCTGGTGGGCGGGCAGCCGCAGCGTCGTACGGTCCTCGGTCTCCCGGCCGTTGATGTGCGGGTCGTTACCCGCGACCACCACGACCACGTCCGCCTCGGCCGCCACCCGCGTCACCGCGTCCTCGCCGCGCTCGGCGACGACCAGCTCGAAGACCTCCGGGGCCTCGCCACTCGGGGAGGCGTCCGGGGCGGCAACCTTCACACCGCCGGCGGCGACCTGGACGTGACGACCCGTCCCCAGGTGCCGGAGGAGGTGCCCGTTCCCGTGCGGTTCCAGGCGGAACGTCTCCTGCACGACCCAGCCGCCGGGCTGGTCGGCGGAGGCGCGGAGGTAGCCGTCCTCGGCGACCGAGAGGTAGCGGCCGTCCGGCGCGCGCAGGGTGAGGACGCCCTCACCCCAGTCGACGAGCGCGAGTTCGCTGCCGGCCGCGTCGGTGGTGAGGGGCGGCAGGTCGGTGCGGCCGGCCAGCAGGGCCGGGTCGAGGGCGCCCTCGGTGCCGCGCGCCTTGCCGGGGGAGTCGTCGGACGGGGGCACGTACAGGAACGTACCGGCGGCCGTCTTCAGCCGGACCCGGTCCACGCCCTCCGCGAAGCTCACGCGGTCGGCGCCGAACCGCTCGTACAGGCCCTCCAGCGGAGTGGCACGGTGGATGAGCGTGCCGCTGTACCAGTCGAGCTTGCACTCGTCGGCGAGCAGACCGACGACGGCGACCCGGGTGCCGTCGGCCAGCGGCAGTACGCCGTCGTTCTTGAGCAGGACGACCGCCTGCTCGGCCGCCTCCAGCGCCAGCGCGCGGTGCTCCGGTGTGTCGAAGTCGGCGGCGGCGGTGTCCGCGGTGACGGCGTGCGGGTCGTGCTCCGGGTCGAACTCGCCGAGCCGGAAGCGGACCGACAGCTGCCGGCGCACGGCCGCGTCCACCTCGGCCTCGGTCAGCAGGCCCTGGTCGAGGGCGCCCCGGACCCGGGCGACGATCTTCGAGGAGTCCGTGCCGTGGTCGGTGAAGCTGTCCACCCCGGCCCGCAGCGCGGCGGCGGTCGCCTCCTCGTGGGTGTCGAAGTAGTGCTCGGAGTCGACCAGGTTGGAGGGGGCGCCCGCGTCCGAGCAGACCAGGAGGTCGTCCTGGGTCCAGGTGCGCAGATGGCTCCGCAGGTACGGGGAGACGTGGTTGGGGCGGCCGTTGACCAGGTTGTACGCCGGCATCACCCCGGCCACCGCGCCCGCCTCGACCGTCTCGCGGAAGGCACGCAGGTCGTACTCGTTCAGGACGCGCGGGCGGACGGACGACGAGCAGGTGTCCCGGTCGGTCTCGTTGTTGTGCGCGAGCCAGTGCTTGAGGACGGGCGCGGTGCGCCAGTACGTCGGATGTTCGCCGCGCAGGCCTCGGGTGTAGGCGGTGGCGATGGCCGAGGTGAGCCTCGGGTCCTCGGAGTAGCCCTCCTCGTTGCGTCCCCACAGAGGGTGGCGCAGCAGGTTCACGGTCGGGGACCAGACGTTGAGGCCGACGCGGTCGTCCCGGGCGCGCATCGCGCGGGCCTCCCTGGACACCGCGTCGCCGACCCGGCGCACCAGGTCGTCGTTCCAGGTGGCGCCGAGGCCGACGGCCTGCGGGAACACGGTCGCCGGGCCCATCCAGGCCACGCCGTGCAGGGCCTCCTGGCCGGTGCGGAAGGCGGCGATGCCGAGCCGTTCGACGGCCGGCGCGAACTGGTGCAGGAACGCGGTCTTCTCGTCGAGCGTGAGCCGCGACATCAGGTCGTCGACGCGCTTCGCGAACGGCAGGTGCGGATCACGGAAAGGCGGCGTGGGCGGCGTGGGTGCGGTCACGTGGAGTTCCCCTTGCGATGGAGCGGCGAGACGCTTTCGAAGCGCTTCGATGCTCATTGGCCCCAGGGGTGGGTGTCAAGACACTTCCGCACATCCCCTCCGACTTGTCATCGCAATCCAAGGGTCACATGACCCGGTTCGGCCACCCTCGCCCCACCGATACCTCGGAGGAATTCTGCAATCGACTCTTGTGCACCCCCAGGCGTTCACTTAACCTCGCAGCAACATCGAAGCGCTTCGACTAAGAGGCTCTGGCTCGGAAGTGCACCTGGGGGTGCGACGGAAGCCGGGCGTTCCTCCGACGACCGCTTCAGCTCAGCCAGTTCCACTCAAGACACCGCAGCCGACGGCCACCGCCGGGTGTCCTGGTGCGCCACGAAGGGTTGACGCAATGACGCCGAACGCCGCCTCCGGTCCCAGCCGGAGAAAGTTCCTCGCCTCCACGGCGGTAGCCACCGCAGCGGTGGCGGGAGGGATGCCGCTGCTCTCCGCGTGCGGCGGTGGGTCGGACGGAGGTTCGCGGGACGGCACCACGTCGGGCAAGGAAGCCAAGAAGCTGCTGCCGGCCTACGTGGCCAGCAACGTGGTCACCCCCGACATCCCCAGCAAGAACGGTTCCGCGGTCGGCTTCACCAGCAAGCTCGACCTCGCGAGCCTGAAGACCTCGGTGCCGGAGAAGCTCGGCAAGGGCGGCAAGGTCACCGTCATGTCGCCGTTCTGGGGGTCCCCGCCGAAGGAGGACAACGCCTACTACAAGGCGATGAACGACCTCATCGGCGTCGACGTGGTCTGGCAGAACCAGGACGGCAACACCTACGACCAGAAGCTCGGCGCGGTCCTCGCCTCCAGCGAGGTGCCCGACGTGGTGGTCGTGCCCGGCTGGAACATGACCGGCAAGATACCCAGCGCCATCATCGGCAAGTTCGCCGACCTCGGCCCCTACCTCTCCGGCGACGCGGTCAAGGACTTCCCCAACCTCGCGGCGATCCCCACCGACGCCTGGCAGCGCTCCATCTTCGGCGGCAAGCTGCGCGGCCTGCCGATGCCGTCCTCGTACGTGTCCGGCGTCGTGCCCCTGTACCGCCTGGACATCTTCGAGAAGGAGGGCTACGAAGTCCCCCGGTCCTGCGACGACTTCATGGCACTGGCCAAGGAGGCCACCAACGCGAAGGCCAAGCGCTGGGCCTGCCTGGACATGAAGTGGACCGCCTTCAACGCCTTCGGCGTGCTCTCCGGCAACGAGAAGTCGCTCGGCTGGAACCAGGTCGACGGCAAGCTGGTCTACCGCATCGAGACCGACGAGTACCTGGAAGCCCTGGAGTGGACGCGCAAGCTGTTCGCCGCCGGCGTCGTGCACCCCGACGCCAAGCTGGGCAAGAGCAACGCCGCCGACCCCGGGCCCAAGTTCGCCGCCGGGGAGTTCCTCATCTACAACCAGGACATCTCCCAGTGGTGGAGCCGCACCGCCGAACAGGCCACCCAGAACCCCGGGTTCAAGGTCTGGGGCATGGACTTCTTCGGGCACGACGGCGGTGAGCCCACGCTGTGGGCGCAGAACCCGGCGAGCATCTTCGCCTTCGTCAACAAGAAGGCGTCCGAGTCCGTGATCCGCGACGTGCTGGCCGTCGCCAACGTCACCGCCGCGCCGTACGGCACCAAGGAGTACATGGCCACCAACTACGGCGTGGAGGGCACCCACTACACCGTCAAGGACGGCGTGCCCACCAAGACCGACCAGGGCAACATCGACGTGATGAACGCCTACGTGATGGTGGCGAGCCCCGCCGCGACCATCGCCCACCCCGACTTCCCCGAGGTCGCCAAGGGACAGGTCGAGTGGCAGCAGCGGATGGGGGCCTTCACCAAGAAGCCCACGTTCTACGGCATGCAGATCACCGAGCCCGCCCGCTACACCAACCTCTCCAACGACTTCGAGCAGCTGGAGGACGACGTCATCCGCGGCCGCAAGTCGATCAGCGACGTGCAGCAGGCCGTCTCCGACTGGAAGAGCAAGGGCGGCGACGAGCTGCGCGACTGGTACAAGAAGCTGCTCGACGAGAACGGCACGGCGGCGAGCTGACCGGTACCGAGGCAAGGAGAACGGCCGTGTCCCACAACACGGTGCCCCGGACCAGAGCCGAGGCCGATGCGACGAAGAAGACCCCGGTGGCGTCCGACGACGCCGCCGGCTCCCGCGAGGCGAAGCCGCACACGGGGAAACTGAGCCTCAGGCTGAGGTTCCGGCGTGACCGCGTGCTGGTGCTGATGACACTGCCGGCCGTGCTGCTGGTGCTGCTCTTCAACTACGTGCCGATCCTCGGCAACGTCGTCGCCTTCCAGGAGTACGACCCCTACATCAGCGACAACGGGATCGTCTCCATCCTGCACAGCCCGTGGGTGGGCCTGGAGAACTTCCAGCGGATCTTCGAGGACTCGGCCTTCTGGAACTCGGTGCAGAACACCCTGCTGCTGTTCGTCCTCCAGCTGGTGCTGTACTTCCCGATCCCGATCCTGCTCGCGCTGCTCATCAACAGTGTGGTCCGGCCCCGGGTGCGGGCGATCTCGCAGGCCATCCTCTACCTGCCGCACTTCTTCTCGTGGGTGCTGGTCATCGCCGTCTTCCAGCAGCTGTTCGGCGGTGCCGGGCTGCTGTCCCAGCTGCTGCGCGACCACGGGTACGACGGGCTCAGCCTCATGACCGACCCGGACACCTTCAAGTTCCTGGTCACCGCGCAGAGCGTGTGGAAGGACGCCGGCTGGGGGATCATCGTCTTCCTCGCCGCGCTCGCCTCGGTCAGCCCCGACCTGTACGAGGCCGCCGCGATGGACGGCGCCAACCGCTGGCGCCGCATGTGGCACGTCACGCTGCCCGCGCTGCGCCCGGTCATCGCCCTGCTGCTGGTGCTGCGCGTCGGCGACGCCCTGACGGTCGGCTTCGAACAGATCCTGTTGCAACGCGACGCCGTCGGACCAGGCGCCGCGGAGGTCCTCGACACCTTCGTGTGGTGGAACGGCGTCCGCAACCAGGACTTCGGCTACGCGGCCGCCGCCGGTCTCGTCAAGGGCGTCATCAGCCTCGGACTGGTCCTGATAGCGAACAAGGTGGCCCACCTCATGGGCGAGCAGGGGGTGTACAAGAAGTGACCGCCGTTCAGGAAGTGACCGCCGCGATCGACAAGCCCGCGCGGAAGCCCAGCCGGTGGGCGGCCCCGCCCCGTCCGGTGTGGGAGGAGAAACCCAGCCGGGCCGGCCTCGCCGGCAAGGGGCTGGTCCTGCTGCTGGCCTGCCTGGCCATCCTGTTCCCGCTGTGGATCGTCGTCGTCACCAGCCTCTCCTCGCGCAAGGCCATCGACGAGGCCGGCGGGCTGGTGATGATCCCGACGGACATCACCTTCGTCGCCTACCAGGAACTGCTCAGCGGCGGCCAGGTCACCCGCGCCGCGCTCGTCAGTATCGGCATCACCCTCGTCGGCACCCTGTTCTCGATGGCGGTGTCGGTGCTGTGCGCCTACGGGCTGTCCCGCAGCGGCTCACTCGGCCACCGCTGGATCCTCATGGTGCTGCTGGCCACGATGTTCTTCAGCGCCGGTCTCATCCCCACCTACCTGCTGGTGCAGTCCCTGGGGCTGACGGACAGCTATCTCGCGCTGATCCTGCCCAGCGCGATCAGCGTCTTCAACATCCTGGTGCTGCGCGGCTTCTTCATGGGCATCTCCCAGGAGCTGATCGACAGCGCCCGCATCGACGGCGCCGGTGACCTGCGCATCCTGTGGCAGATCGTCCTGCCGCTCTCCCGCGCGGTCGTCGCGGTGATCACGCTGTTCTACGCAGTCGGCTACTGGAGCGCCTGGTTCAACGCCTCCCTGTACCTGAACGACCAGGACATGCTGCCCCTGCAGAACGTGATGATCCAGCTCGTGCAGAAGCAGGAGGCGCCGGTCGGCCTCGGCCAGGCGATCAAGACCGGTGAGCTCTCCGGTCTCGCCGTGCAGATGGCGGTGATGGTCATGGCCCTGCTGCCGGTGGCCGTGCTGTCGCCGTTCGTCCAGCGTCACTTCAAGAAGGGGATGCTGACCGGCGCCGTGAAGGGCTGACGCCCCTCGTGCCCGGTCCCGGCCCCGCCGTGGCCGTTCCCAGCCCCGTCGTGCCTGTTCCCAGCCCCGTCGTGGCCGGCCGCTCCTGTCCAGCGGCCGGCCACGACGGCCCCGGTCCGCCCTGCCCACCTCCGCCCCCGAGCCGCACAGAACCGAGGTATGTCATGCATGCGTCCGCGTCACGCAGCCCGAGCCGGCGCTCCGTACTCGCCGGGACCGCGGCCGTCGCCGCGCTCACCGCGGTCCCCCTCGCACCCGGACGCGCGCACGCCGCCGAGGGCACGGCGGACGCCCCCGCCGCCCCCGCCTACCGGTGGCGCAACGTCGTCATCGGCGGTACCGGGTTCATCACCGGCGTCCTGTTCCACCCCCGCGTCCGCGGGCTCGCCTACGCCCGCACCGACATCGGCGGCGCCTACCGCTGGGACGACCGCACCGACCGCTGGATCCCGCTCCTGGACCACCTCGGCTGGGACGACTGGAACCTCCTCGGCGTCGAGGCGATGGCCGTCGACCCCGCCCACCCGGACCGGCTCTACCTGGCCTGCGGCACCTACTCCCAGGCCTGGTCGGCCAACGGCGCGGTCCTGCGCTCCGAGAACCGGGGCAGGACCTGGCGGCGCACCGACCTCACCGTGAAGCTCGGTGCCAACGAGGACGGCCGGGGCACCGGCGAGCGGCTCCTGGTCGACCCGCGCGACAGCGACACCCTGTGGCTGGGCACCCGGCACGACGGCCTCTGGAAGTCGACGGACCGGGGCGCCACCTGGGCCCCCGCCACCGGCTTCCCGGCCGCCCCGGGCGCCACCGGCCAGGGCGTCACCCTCCTCGTGGCCGCGGGCCGCACCGTCTACGCCGGCTGGGGCGACGCCGGCGGCACCGCGCCGAACCTCTTCCGCACGTCCGACGGCACCACCTGGGAGCCCGTTCCCGGGCAGCCCTCCGGTACCGCGGCCAAGGTCCCGGTCCGTGCCGCGTACGACCGGCACACCCGCGAGCTGTACGTGACGTACGCCGACGCACCGGGCCCCAACGGCCAGTCCACCGGCAGTGTGCACAAGCTCCGCACGGTCAACGGCCGTTGGACCGAGGTCACGCCCGTCCGGCCCGGCGGCACCACCGACGACGGCTCCGCCGACAGCTTCGGCTACGGCGGCGTCGCCGTCGACGCCCGCCGCCCCGGCACCGCCGTCGTCTCCACCAACAACCGCTGGGCGGCGGTCGACACCCTGTTCCGTACCACCGACGGCGGCCGGACCTGGACGTCCCTGAAGGACTCCGCCGTCCTCGACGTCTCCGAGACCCCGTACCTCGAGTGGGGCGAGGGGAAGCCCAAGTTCGGCTGGTGGATCCAGGCCGTCGCCCTCGACCCGTTCGACTCGAAGCACCTCGTGTACGGCACCGGCGCCACCCTCTACGGCACCCGCGACCTCAGACGCTGGGCCCCGCAGATCCGCGGCCTGGAGGAGACGTCCGTGACCCAGCTGATCTCGCCCCCGACCGGGCGGGCGCACCTGCTCAGCGGGTCCCGGGACATCGGCGTCATGTACCACGAACGGCTCACGGCGTCCCCGGCGGACGGCATGGCGACGAACCCGGTGTCCGGGTCGGCGACCGGACTCGCACAGGCGGCACGCAGACCGGCGTACGTCGTCCGGACGGGCTGGGGCGATCACGGCAACGGCGCGTACTCCCACGACGGCGGGCGGACCTGGGCGCCCTTCGCGGCCCAGCCCGGCCTCGCCCCGAGTGCACCGGGACCGATCGCCACCAACGCCGACGGCAGCGTGCTGCTGTGGTCCTTCGTGCACTGGGACGGCACGAAGTACCCCGCCCACCGTTCGGCGGACAACGGCACGACCTGGTCCGAGATCCCCTCCTTCCCGAAGGGCGCCACGCCGGTCGCCGACCCGGCCGACCCGGCGCTCTTCTACGCGTACGACACCGACACGGGAACGCTGCTCGCCAGCACCGACGGCGGCCGTTCCTTCACCGCCCGTGCGACCGGGCTGCCCGCCGGCGACAGCCAGTACAAGGTGGTCGCGGCGCCCGGCCGCACCGGCGACCTGTGGCTGAGCACCAAGGACAACGGCCTGCACCGCTCCACCGACGGCGGCCGCACCTTCACCAAGGTGGAGAGCTGCCGGTCCTCCCACACCCTCGGCTTCGGCAAGGCCGCCCACGGCGCCGGCTACCCGGCGATCTACCAGGTCGGCTCCATCGGGGCCGTCACCGCCGTCCACCGCTCCGACGACGAGGCGAAGAGCTGGACGCGGATCAACGACGACCAGCACCAGTGGGGGTGGACCGGCGAGACGATCACCGGCGATCCCCGCGTATACGGCCGCGTCTACCTCGCCACCAACGGACGCGGCATCCAGTACGGGGAGCCACGCTGATGCCCAACCTGTCGGACACCACCCGCCACCGCATCCTCTACGGCGGCGACTACAACCCCGAGCAGTGGCCCGAGGAGACCTGGCACGAGGACGTCCGCCTGATGAAGGACGCCGGCGTCAACTCCGTCACCCTCGGCGTCTTCTCCTGGGCGAAGCTCGAACCGCGCCCCGGCGTGCACGACTTCGGCTGGCTGGACCGCCTGATGGACCTGATGCACGCGCACGGCATCGGCGTCGTCCTCGCCACCCCCACCGCCTCGCCCCCGCCCTGGCTGGGGCACCTCCACCCGGACACCCTGCCCCGCGACGAGGACGGCCGCACCGAGTGGTGGGGCGGCCGCCAGCACTTCTCGCACTCCAGCACCACCTACCGCCGTCACGCCGCCGCCATCACCGAGGCCCTGGCCGCCCGCTACGCCGGCCACCCCGCCCTCACCATGTGGCACATCAACAACGAGTACTGCACCTACGACCACGGCGACGAGGCCGCCACCCGCTTCCGCCGCTGGCTCCAGGACCGGTACGGCAGCCTCGACGCCCTCAACACCGCCTGGGGCACCGCCTTCTGGAGCCAGGGCTACGGCGACTGGGCCGAGATCCTGCCGGCCCGCCGCACCCACTACCTCAAGAACCCCACCCAGGTCCTCGACTTCCGGCGCTTCACCTCCGACATGCTCCTGGAGTGCTACGCCGCCGAACGCGACATCGTCCGCCGCCACACCCCGCACATCCCGGTGACCACCAACTTCATGCCGCTGTGGTCCGGTCAGGACGCCTGGCGCTGGGCCGGGGAGGAGGACGTCGTCTCCGTCGACCTCTACCCCGACCCGCGCGACCCGTTCGGCGCGCAGGAGGGTGCCCTGGTCCAGGACATGACCCGCTCCCAGGCGCGCGGCCCCTGGATGCTCATGGAGCAGGCGGCCGGACCCGTCAACTGGCGCGGCGCGAACCACCCCAAGCCGCGCGGCCTCAACCGCCTGTGGTCGCTGCAGGCCGTGGCCCGCGGCGCGGACGCCCTCTGCTACTTCCAGTGGCGCCAGTCGAGGCAGGGCGCCGAGAAGTTCCACTCCGCGATGGTCTCCCACGCGGGGGCGCGGGGACGTACGTACCAGGAGGTCAAACAGCTCGGCACCGACCTCGCCACGCTCGGCCCGCACGCGGCGGACGCCACGATCACCGCCGACGTCGCCGTCCTGCACGACTGGCACTCCTGGTGGGCCGGCGCCCAGGACGGCCGCCCCTCCACCGCCTTCGACTACACCGACGTCCTGCGCGCCTGGCACCGCGCACTGTGGGAGGCCCACCTCACCACCGACTTCGCCCACCCGGAGCACGACCTGACCCCGTACAGGGCGGTCTTCGTACCCCAGCTGTACGCGCTCACGGACGCGGCGATCGACAACCTCCTCGCCTACGTCCGCGGCGGCGGCACCCTCGTCTGCGGCTTCCAGACCGGCGTCGCCGACGAGGACGACCGGGTCAGGGCCGGCGGCATGGACGCCCGGCTGCGCGAGCTGTTCGGCATCCGCGTCCTGCACGAGTGGTGGCCCCTGGAGGCGGACGGGACCACCGCCTGCGACGGCTTCCGCGGCACCCTCTGGTCGGAGGAGATCGAGCCCGACGGCACCGCCACGGAGACCGTCCTCTACAAGGGGGGCGAGCTGGACGGACTTCCGGCCGTCCTGCGCAAGGACCGGGCCTGGTACCTCTCCACCCTCCCCGAGCCGGACGCGCTGCGCGACCTGCTCGCCCGCGCCGCCGCCGACGCGGGTGCCCGCCCCGTGCTCGACGGGCTCCCGGCCGACGTCGAGGCCGTACGCCGCGGTGACCTGCTCTTCCTCCTCCACCACGGCCGCGAGCCGGTCACCGTCGACGTCCCGGGCACCCACCGCGACCTGCTGACCGACGCGACCGTCACCGACCGGGTCACCCTCGGCCGCTACGGCGTGGCGGTCCTCACGGAGCCGGCCCGATGACCGGCTCTCCCGTCACGGGGGCGCCGTCGGCCGGCGCCCCCACGCCCGGCGGGCCCGTGCACGGCACCTGGGAGCGCGAGCCCGCCGCCCGCTGGGAGGACGCCTTCCTGAGCGGCAACGGCCACCACGGCGCCCTCGTGTTCGGCGATCCGAACGCCGACCGGGTCGTCGTCACCCACCACACCCTCGTCCGCCCGAACGGCGACGAGCACCGCCGCCCACCCCGGCTCGCCGCCGAACTCCCCGCCCTCCAGGACCGCCTGCTGGCCGGCGACACGACAGCCGCCGAGGGCTTCACCGACGGCCGCCCGCTGCAATGGGTGCGCCCCTTCCACCCGGCCTTCCAGGTCCGCCTGAACAGGCCGCCCGGCGACACCCACGCCGCCTACCACCGCTCCGTCGACTTCACCACCGGCGAGACGACCGCCACCTGCTCCACCTGGACCAGCCGCGTCTTCGTCTCCCGCGCCGACGACGTGATCGTCCAGCGCGTCACCGCGCCGCACCTCACCCTCGACCTGTCCCTCGACCCCCGCCTCCCCGGCGCCCCGGCCGGACTCGGCGTCGGCCACGGCGCCGTCCTCACCCCCGAGGGCGCCCTGCTCAGCCTGCGCGCCCGCTACCCCGGCAGCGACCTGGCGTACACCGGCGTCACCCTGGTCGCCGTCACCGGCGGCACCACGAAGCTGGTCCCGCCCGGCGTACTCGTCGAGGGCGCCACGGAGGTACTGCTCCTCACCCGGGTGCACCGGCACACCGGCGAGCTGGACGTGGTCTCCGAGGGCCGCGCCCTGCGCGACCTGCCGGACGGGGCGTCGTACGACCGCCTCCTCGGCCGGCACCTCGCCCTGCACCGCACCGCCTACGACCGCGTCACCCTCGACCTCGCCGCCGACCCCGCCGAACGCGCCCTGCCGGGCTCCGCGCTGCTCGACCGCTCCCGCGGCGCGGCCCGCGCGGCCCTCCTGGAGCGCCTCTTCGCCGCCGGCCGCTACCACCTGCTGTCGGCCAGCGGAATGCTCCCGCCCCGCCTGACCGGCCTGTGGACCGGCGACTGGGACACGGCCTGGTCGGGGGCGTTCACCACCAACGCCAACCTCAACCTCCAGACCGCCTCCGCGGCCGCCGCCGACCTCCCCGAGGTCACCGAGGCGCACGCCGCCCTCGTCCACCGGCAGCTCCCGGACTGGCGGGACAACGCCCGCGCGATCTTCGGCACCCGCGGCGTCGTCGCCCCCTCGCACACCGACGGCGAGTCCGGGCACACGTACCACTTCAGCCGCGAGTACCCCCTGCACCTGTGGACGGCGGGCGCCGACTGGCTGCTGAAGCCCCTCGTCGACCACGACGAGACGTACGGCACCCGCGACCCCCGCACCACCGCCGCGCTCGCCGAAGCCGCCCTGTTCTACGAGGACTTCCTCACCCGCACCGACGAGAACGGCCACGTGGTCGTCGTCCCCTCCTACTCGCCGGAGAACCGCCCCGCGAACGCGAGTTGGGGCACCGTCGACGCGGCCATGGACCTCTCCGCAGCCCGGCACGCCCTGCTGACCGCCGCCGACCGCCACCCCGAGCACGCCGACCGCTGGCGCGCGCTCGCCGACCGGCTCCCGCCCCACCGGGTCAACGCCGACGGCGCGCTCGCCGAATGGGCCCGGCCGGGCCTTACGGACACCTACGACCACCGCCACCTCAGCCACCTCTACGGCGTCTGGCCGCTCGACGAGATCAACCCGTACGACACCCCCGAACTCGCCGGAGCCGCCCACCGCGCCCTCGAACTGCGCGGCGCCGAGAACGACTCCGCCCACGGCCACCTCCACCACGCCCTGATCGCGGCCCGGCTGCGGGACGGCGACCGGGTCGCCCACGCCGTCGGCCAGGTCCTCGACGGCGACTTCTTCCACACGTCCCTGATGAGCGCGCACTATCCCCACCGCGACGTCTACAACGCGGACGCCGCGCACGCCCTCCCGGCCGTGCTCATCGAGATGCTGGTGCAGTCCACCCCCGGCCGGCTGGTGCTGCTGCCCGCCCTCCCGGAGTTCTGCCCGAAGGGCGAGATCAGGGGCGTACGCACCCGGTTCGGGGCGGCCCTCGACCTCGCCTGGACGCCCGGCGGCGAGGCGACGGCCGTCCTCCGCCCCCGCCGCACGCACCGCATCGAACTCAGGACTCCCTCCGGCACCGAACCGCTCGACCTCGTCGCCGGAGAGGACCGCGTCATCAGCGTGAAGACGCGGTAGCCCCCGCGCACCTCCCCCCACCCATGGAAGGAAACGCCATGGCACCACGCACCCGCACCCTGACCGCTCTCCTCGCCCCGGCCCTCGCGCTCGGCGTCACCGTCGGCCTCGCCGCCGCCCCCGCCCAGGCCGCCGTCTGGAACTCCTGCGACCAGTGGGGCAACACGCAGCTGAACGGCTACACCCTTTACAACAACATCTGGGGCTCCGGCGCCGGCAGCCAGTGCGTCTGGGCCAACTCCGGCACCGACTGGGGAGTCCGGGCCGACCACCCGGGCACCGGCGGCATCAAGTCCTACCCGAACGCCAAGAAGGTGATCAACAAGCCGATCTCCTCCCTCGGCTCGCTCAGCAGCACGTACGACGTCACGGTCCCGTCGTCCGGCGCGTACAACACGTCGTACGACATCTGGGACACGGACCACGACTACGAGATCATGCTCTGGGTCAACCACCACGGAGCCGTCGGCCCGCTCGGCAGCCCGCAGGGGACGGTCGCCCTCGGCGGCCACACCTGGAACGTCTACAAGGGCGACAACGGCGCCAACGAGGTCTTCTCGTTCCTGCGCACCTCGGACTCGAACTCGGGGAGCGTCCAGATCCTGCCGATCCTGAAGTGGATCAAGGACACCAAGGGCTGGATGGGCGACGAGACCATCGGCGACGTGCAGTTCGGCTACGAGATCACCTCGTCGCCGGGCGGCCTGGACTTCCGTACCCACAGCATGTCCGTCAGCAGCGGCTGACACAGCTCCCGGGCCGGGGCCGGGGCCGGCCGTGCCGTCAGGCGCGGTCGACCTCGGCCCGCAACGCGTTGTACTCAGCGAAGGCGGATTCGACGTCGGCCCGGGTCAGGCCGTACCGGGACAGCTCGTACCGGTGCGGGCGGGTGCCCTTGGGGCGGGCGGCGACCCCGGCGAGCCGGGCGGCCTCCGCGCCGGTCCAGCGGGCGCCGACGGCGGCGTAGAGCTTGGGGGCGCCGGCGGCCGGATCGGTCCCCAGCCAGGAGTACGGGACGTCCACCAGCGTCTCCCGGGGCAGGGCGGCACGGGCCGCGACACCGCGCGCCGCGGAGCGGCTCAGCAGCTCCAGCCAGGTGGCGCCGATGCCGCGCGGGTCGACGGGGCGGGTGCTGACGGCCATGCCGTGCTCGACCAGGCTGCAGAACGACGCCACGACGGTGACCGGGTCGCGGTGGGTCCACACGATGGTCGCGTCCGGGAAGACGGTGTGCAGCGCGTCGAGGTTCTCCAGGTGCATGGGGGACTTGAGGATCCAGCGGCGGCGCGGACGGCCGTACTGGAGCACCTGGTAGACCTGCTTGAGGTGGCGGTAGTCGGGGACGAAGTCCCGCTCGTAGTGCCAGGCCTGGTACTCGGGTATGCGTGCCGAGGAGAGCGGCATCAGCGCGTGCGGCAGCGCGAAGGTGCACTCCTCGGGGCCTTCGGCGGCCATCGGGTGGATGTCGCGGAAGCGCGGCGTGAGCAGGTTGATGCCGTCGACCATCCGGCGGGCGGGCGCCGTCGCCTTGCGTCGCTCCGAGGGAGGTACCTCCAGGCCGGGGGTGAGCAGCTCCCACAGCAGGGGGCAGCGGTGCTCGTCCGACAGGGACAGCACGCCGTGCGTGAGCGTCGTCGCGGTGCGCGGCAGGCCCACCACGAACACCGGCTTCTCGACGGGCTGCCGCTCGATGTCGGGGTGCTCCGCGATCAGCCGCCGGATCCGGGCCCGGTTGGCGAGGTGTCTGCGGACGTGGGACTGCGCGGACTGCCAGCCGACCGGGGTGAGGTTCTCGGCCCCGGCCCACCAGCGCAGCAGGGAGCGGAAGTCGTCGGCGAACCGCTCGTCGCCCTCCGCCCGTCCCGCCCGTGCGAGGAGCCGGTCGAAGGTCCGGTCGGGCGTGTGCCGGGATCGGAACGCCGGCCGCAGCACCAGGTCGGCGAGCCGGAGGGCGAGGGGAGTCGAGGGCACGTCTTGCCTTTCGATGGCGGTCAACCGTACGGCACTGCTAGTAAGTTGACCCGATGTCCCACCCGGCAACCCTCTCCCTCCGGCGGAACCGTTACTCCTGGGCCACCGGCAGCTCGGCGCCGTCCCGCGGGAACAGCGGGATGCGGTCCAGCGGCGCGTCCACCGTCACGGACGCCCCGCCCTCGTACGTCTCGCCCGTCCACGCGTCCGTCCAGCGCGCACCCGCCGGAAGGCAGGCGGTGCGGACCGGTGACGCGGTGCGTGGCAGGGCGGGCGGTGACGCGGTGCGCGGGAGGGCGGCCGGGCGGCCTCCGGTGGGCCGGTCGCGTGAGCTACGGCCGGACGGGTGCCGGCCCCGAGCTGGCCCGGACCGTCAGCTCCGGCGCGAGCAGCACGACCTCGTCGCTCCCGCGCCCGTCCAGCTTGGCGACCAGCTGCTCCACGGCATGCCGGCCCATCTCCTGCGCCGGCACGGCGACCGACGTGAGCCGGACCGAGGCCTGGGTGGCGACCTGCTCGGGGCAGACCGCGACCACCGACACGTCCTCGGGCACCGCCCGGCCCTGCTGGCGCAGCAGGGCGAGCAGCGGCTCGACCGCCGATTCGTTCTGGACGACGAAGCCCGTGGTGTCCGGGCGTTCGTCGAAGACGCGGGCGAGGGTCGCGGCCATCGCGTCGTACCCGCCCTCGCAGGGGCGGTGCAGCAGCCGCAGCTCCAGCTCCCGCGCCCGGGTGCGCAGCCCGTCGAGGGTGCGCTCGGCGAAGCCGGTGTGCCGTTCGTAGACCCCGGGAGCCTCGCCGATGACCGCGATGTCGCGGTGCCCCAGCTTCGCCAGATGCTCCACGCACAGTGCGCCGGTCGCCCGGAAGTCGAGGTCGACGCAGGTCAGCCCGGTGGTGTCGGCGGGCAGACCGATCAGCACGGACGGCTGGTCCGTGCCCCGCAGCAGGGGCAGCCGCTCGTCGTCGAGCTCGACGTCCATCAGGATCATCGCGTCGGCGAGCCCGCTGCCGGTGACGCGGCGCACCGCGTCGGGGCCCTCCTCACCCGTGAGCAGCAGGATGTCGTACCCGTGACTGCGCGCGCTGGTCGCGACCGCGATGGCGATCTCCATCATCACCGGCACGTACATGTCCGTGCGCAGCGGGATCATCAGCGCGATGATGTTCGACCTGCTGCTGGCCAGGGCGCGGGCGCCGGCGTTCGGGTGGTAGCCGAGCGTGCGGATGCTCTCTTCGACCCGCTGCCGGGTGGTGGTGGAGATGGACCGCTTGCCGCTGAGGACATAGCTCACCGTGCTTGCCGAGACTCCGGCGTGCTGGGCGACCTCGGCGAGGGTGACCATCCAGCTCTCCAAGCTTTGTGAAGCGCTTCGACAGCGCGCGGGGTGGACAACAGCGGGTGAGGGTGGTTCGACAGTAGCCTCAGCCGGGGTGGGTGTCCATAGGTTGTCGAAGCGCTTCGACACCTTTCTTTCTTGCTCTGGCCGCCCCCCGTCCGCCCCCCGTCCGCCTCCCGTCCTCCCTGCGGTCATCGGCCGAACGGCGGCACGAAGGGTGGTGGGAGCGCCCGGGATCGGGTACATACGATCGGGTAGCACCGACTAGTAACGTACGTCCGCAAGTTCGCGTATGACGAATCCCGGCGATCATCCCGGCGATCTTCGTGGACGTACCTCCCCCGATGCCGATTCGCGGCGAGGTGAGCCTCATGTCCGCACCACCCACCCCCTCCTCCCGACCCACCGTCACCGAACGTGAGGCCCGCCAGGTCGCGGAGGCGGCCCGCGAACAGGACTGGCGCAAGCCGAGCTTCGCCAAGGAACTCTTCCTCGGCCGCTTCCGCCTCGACCTCATCCACCCCCACCCGCTCCCCGCCGACGAGGACGTCCAGCGCGGCGAGGAGTTCCTCGCCAAGCTGCGCGACTTCTGCGAGACGAAGATCGACGGGGCCGTGATCGAGCGCGACGCACGGATCCCGGACGACGTGATCACCGGGCTGAAGGAGCTGGGCGCCTTCGGCATGAAGATCGACACCAAGTACGGCGGCCTCGGCCTCACCCAGGTCTACTACAACAAGGCCCTCGCCCTGGTCGGATCCGCGAACCCCGCGATCGGCGCGCTGCTCTCCGCCCACCAGTCGATCGGCGTGCCGCAGCCGCTGAAGATGTTCGGCACCCAGGAGCAGAAGGACACGTTCCTGCCGCGCTGCGCCCGCACCGACATCTCGGCGTTCCTGCTGACCGAGCCGGACGTCGGCTCCGACCCGGCCCGCCTGGCCACCACGGCCGTCCGGGACGGCGACGACTACGTCCTCGACGGCGTGAAGCTGTGGACCACCAACGGCGTCGTCGCCGACCTGCTGGTCGTCATGGCCCGCGTCCCGAAGTCCGAGGACGGGACGGGCGGCAGGGGAGGCATCACCGCCTTCGTCGTGGAGGCCGCCTCCGAGGGCGTCACCGTCGAGAACCGCAACGCCTTCATGGGCCTGCGCGGCCTGGAGAACGGCGTCACCCGCTTCCACCGGGTGCGCGTGCCGGCCGCGCACCGCATCGGCCCCGAGGGCGCCGGTCTCAAGATCGCCCTGACCACCCTGAACACCGGCCGCCTCTCCCTGCCCGCCATGTGCGTCGGCGCCGGCAAGTGGTGCCTGAAGATCGCCCGCGAGTGGTCGGCGGTGCGCGAGCAGTGGGGCAAGCCGGTCGCGCTGCACGAGGCGGTCGGCTCGAAGATCTCCTTCATCGCGGCGACCACCTTCGCCCTCGAAGCCGTCCTCGACCTCTCCTCCCAGATGGCCGACGAGGACCGCAACGACATCCGCATCGAGGCCGCCCTAGCCAAGCTCTACGGCTCCGAGATGGCCTGGCTGATGGCCGACGAGCTGGTCCAGATCCGCGGCGGCCGGGGCTTCGAGACCGCGGCCTCCCTGGAAGCCCGCGGCGAACGCGCGGTCCCCGCCGAACAGCTCCTGCGCGACCTGCGCATCAACCGCATCTTCGAGGGCTCCACCGAGATCATGCACCTGCTGATCGCGCGCGAGGCCGTCGACGCCCACCTCTCGGTGGCCGGCGACCTGATCGACCCCGACAAGACCCTGTCCGACAAGGCGCGGGCGGGCGCGCAGGCGGGCGTCTTCTACGCCAAGTGGCTGCCGAAACTGGTCGCGGGACCGGGACAGCTCCCGCGCTCGTACGCCGACTTCCACCCGTCCGGCCACCAGGACCTGTCCGGGCACCTGCGCTACGTCGAACGCACCGCCCGCAAGCTCGCCCGCTCCACCTTCTACGCCATGTCCCGCTGGCAGGGCCGGATGGAGACCAAGCAGGGCTTCCTCGGCCGGATCGTCGACATCGGCGCGGAGCTGTTCGCGATGAGCGCCGCCTGCGTCCGCGCCGAGCACCTGTGCGCCGAGGGCGACCACGGCCGCGAGGCCTACCAGCTCGCCGACGCCTTCTGCCGCCAGGCCCGCATCCGCGTCGAGGAACTCTTCGGCCGCCTGTGGACCAACACCGACGACGTCGACCGCAAGGTCGTCAAGGGCGTACTAGGCGGCGCGTACGAGTGGCTGGAGCGGGGCGTCGTCGACCCGTCCGGCGACGGCCCGTGGATCGCGGACGCGACACCGGGCCCGTCCCAGCGGGAGAACGTCCACCGCCCCATCAGGTAGGACGGGCATACGTCAGGTTCCCGCCGGGACTGCCCGGCCTTCCCGGGCAGGGTGCCTCCCCGGCTCACCCGGGGAGGCACCCGCAGCGGCCCGGGCCGGGCCGGTCCGGGCCGCGCGGCCGACCTGGCCTGGGCGGCCCCGACCGGCCAGGGTGGCCCCGCCCCGCCCCGCCCCGGCCCTGGCGGCCCGCCGC